>JAGSPS010000292.1 GCA_018262315.1 Deltaproteobacteria bacterium
CTCGATCAACACGGCGGATCCGTGGTGGAACGTCGCGATCCGGCTGATGATCAAGTACGCGAACCTGCACCTGATGACGTCGGCGTACGCGCCGAAGTACTTCCCGCCCGAGCTGGTGCATTTCATGAACACACGCGGGAAACACAAGATCCTGTTCGCCTCGGATCATCCCGTCCTCGATTTCGCGCGCTGCATCCAGGAGGCCGAGGAGCTTCCGCTGCGCGACGGCGTGCTCGACCGCTTCCTCTACGAGAACGCCAATCAGCTCTTCTTCCAGAAGGGAACGTCATGAGCGAGATCGTCAGCGAAGAAGGCGGGATTCTCACCGCGCCGCACGTGCTCGAGTACCCCTATCGACGCTCGGTGGGGCCGGTGCTCGGGCGCTTCTTCACGGAGCTGCGCGCGGGCAGGATCGTCGGGCTGCGGACGCAGCAGGGACGCGTGCTGGCGCCGCCGCAGGAATACGACCCCGAGACCGGCGCTGCGACGGGCAGCGACTTCGTCGAGATCGGCCCGGGCGGCGTCGTGACCACCTGGAGCTGGGTCGTGCGTCCGCGCGCCAAACAGCCGCTCGATCGACCCTTCGCGTGGGCGCTCGTGAAGCTCGACGGTGCCGACACCGCGATGCTGCACGCCGTCGACGCCGGGGATCTCTCGCGCATGCGCACCGGCATGCGCGTGCGACCGCGCTGGCGCGCCGAACGCGTCGGCCACATCCACGACATCGAATGTTTCGAGCCGGAGCCGCAGGCGACGGCGGACAACGGGCTCGGGGGCGAGCGCCAGCGAGCCGGAGAGTTAGCGATGGCCGAAGAGGCACAAAAACCCGTCACCAACATCAAGACGCCGATGCGCCTCGAGTACCGCTACAGCGCGGGCATCGCGACGTCGCGGTTCCTCCACGGGATTGCGCAGGGCAAGATCCTCGGCCAACGCTGCCCTAGTTGCTCGAAGGTCTACGTGCCGCCGCGCGGTTCATGCCCGCGCTGTGCGGTGGCCACCGAAGAGGAGGTGGAACTCTCGGACAAGGGCACGATCACCACCTACGCCATCGTACGCGTCCCCTCCGAGAGCATCGACGTGCCGCTTCCCTTCGCGAGCGTCCACGTGCTGCTCGACGGCGCCGACCTTCCGATGTTCAGCGTCGTGCAGGAGTGCCCGCTCGATCAGATCCGCATGGGCATGCGCGTGCAGGCGGTGTGGGTTCCCAGGGAACAGCTCGGGCCGACACTCCAGAGCATCCGCTACTTCAAGCCGATCGACGAGCCGGACGTGCCCGCCGAGAAGCTGCAGGAGACCGTCTGATGCGCGACGTCGCGATCGTCTCCTTCGCGTCGGCGCCGAATCGGCGCACCGACCTGCGCAACGAAGTCGAGATCCTGATGCCCGTGGTGCAGGAAGCTGTCGCGCGCTCGGGCATCGCGCGTCCCTTCGACTTCACCTGTTCGGGTTCGAGCGACTTCTTGCAGGGCACGCCGTTTGCCTTCGTGATCGCGCTCGACGCCGCGGGTGCGTGGCCGCCGATCGCCGAATCGCACGTCGAGATGGATGGCGCGTGGGCGCTCTACGAGGCATGGGTGAAGATCCAGGCGGGGCAGGCCGAGACGGCGCTCGTCTACGCGTTCGGGAAGTCGTCGCCGGGCGACCTGCCCGAGGTGCTCGCGACGCAGCTCGACCCGTATCTCGTGGCGCCGCTCTGGCCCGACTCGGTGAGTCTCGCGGCGCTGCAGGCGCGCGCCTGGCTCGAGAAGACGGGCAACAGCGAGCGCGACCTCGCCGCAATCGCGGTGCGCAGTCGTCGCGACGCCAAGGCGAACCCGAACGCCACGCTGTCCGGTGATTTCGAGATCGCGAAGCTGCTCGCCGAACCATACGTCGCCGCGCCGCTGCGCGCGCACGACTGCTCGCCGAGCTGCGACGGCGCGGTCGCCGTGGTGCTCGCGGCGGGCGATCGCGCGCGAGGGGTCTGCAAGCGACCGGCGTGGATCCGCGGCATCGACCATCGCATCGAGCCGCATGCGCTCGGCATGCGCGATCTCACGGTTTCCAGCTCGACGCGCATCGCCGGCGAGAAGGCGGGCGTCGGCAACGGCGCGGTGGATCTCGCCGAGCTGCACGCGCCCTTCACGCACCAGGAGGCGATTCTGCGCGAAGCACTCGGCCTCGGCGCAGGCGTCGCGGTGAATCCCTCGGGCGGTGCGCTCACCGCGAACCCGATGATGGCGGCCGGCCTCGCTCGCATCGGCGAAGCCGCGAGTCGGATTTGGGACGGAAGCGCGCGTCGCGCCATTGCGCACGCGACTTCCGGTCCCTGCCTGCAACAGAACCTGGTCTGCGTGCTGGAGGGAGAGTGATGGCCCGACTCTGCGCCGTCGCCGGGATCGGACAGACCCAATACTCCGCTCGACGCGACGACGTGTCGATCGCGGGTCTGCTGCGCGAGGCCGCGACGCGCGCACTCGAAGACGCGGGCATGGACTGGCCCGACATCGAGGCCGTGGTGGTCGGCAAGGCCCCCGACATGTTCGAGGGCGTGATGATGCCCGAGCTGTACCTCGCGGATGCGCTGGGATGCAGCGGCAAGCCGATGCTGCGCGTGCACACGGCGGGCAGCGTCGGCGGATCGACCGCGATCGTCGCGGCGAGCCTCGTGCAGGCCGGCATCCACGAGCGCGTGCTGACCGTCTCCTTCGAGAAGCAGTCGGAGAGCAATGCGATGTGGGCGCTCACCGTGAAGACGCCGTTGCAGGCGTCGGTCGTGGCGGGTGCGGGTGGCTATTTCGCGCCGTTGGTGCGCGCCTACATGAACCGCTCGGGGGCGCCTGACGACACCGGCATCCGCGTCGCGCTGAAGGATCGCCGCAATGCGCTGAAGAATCCGTACGCACATCTGCGCGATCCGAACATGAGCTTCGACACGATCGCGAGCTCACCGATGTTGTGGGATCCCATCCGCCTGCACGAAGCGTGTCCGTCCTCCGACGGCGCCTGCGCGCTGGTGCTCACGTCGGAGCGCAGCGTGCGGAAGACGAAGTACGCGCCGGCGTGGATCCACGCGACGTCGATGCGCAGCGAACCCACCCAGTTCGCCGGGCAGGAGAAGGTCAACCCGCAATCCGGTCGTGACTGCGCGAAGGACGTCTACAAGAAGGCCGGCATCAGCGATCCGCGCAAGCAGATCGACATGGCCGAGATCTACGTGCCGTTCTCGTGGTTCGAGCCGATGTGGATGGAGAACCTCGGTTTCGCCCCCGTCGGCGAGGGCTGGAAGATGACCTACGAGGGCGCGACGGCGCTCGACGGCGACATGCCGGTCAACTGCTCTGGCGGCGTGCTCAGCAGCAACCCGATCGGCGCGTCGGGCATGATCCGCTTCGCCGAGGCGGCGATGCAGGTGCGCGGTCAGGCGGGCGAGCACCAGGTGGACGGCGCCCGGATCGCACTCGGCCACGCCTACGGCGGCGGCTCGCAGTTCTTCTCGATGTGGATCGTGGGGAGCGCCAAGCCGTGATGAGCAACGCGTGACGTTCAACCTCGCAGACCTCTTCGAGTCGGTCGCCGATGCGGTTCCCGAGCGCACCGCGCTCGTGTGCGGCGCGCAGCGACGGACCTTCGCACAGCTCGACCGGCGCGCGAACCAGTGCGCGCATGCGCTCGTCGCGCGCGGCGTGAAGGCCGGCGATGTCGTCGGGCTCTACCTGATGAACGGAGCCGAGTACATCGAGACGATGATCGGCTGCTTCAAGATTCGTGCGGTCCCGGTGAACGTGAACTTCCGCTACGTCGAAGACGAGTTGCACTACCTGCTCGACGACGCGGAGGCGGTTGCCGTGATCCACCAGCGCAGCTTCGCGCCCCGTCTCGCCACCGTGCGCGACCGACTCCCGCGCCTGCGCACGGTGCTCTCGGTGGACGACGACAGCGGCGTCGATCTCTCGGCCTCCGGCTCGGAGGACTACGAGTCGGCGCTCGCCGGCGCCGGACACGCGCGCGACTTCGCGGAGCGTTCGCCGGACGATCTCTTCATGCTCTACACCGGCGGTACCACGGGCATGCCGAAGGGCGTGATGTGGCGCCAGGAAGACATCTTCTTCTCCGGCATGCTCGGCGCGAACCCGACCGGCCCGCCGCCCTCGCGACCCGAGGAAGTGGCAGAGCGCGTCGCGGCGGGAACACCGAATGCGGGCATGACGGCGGCGCCCTTGATCCACGGCGCTGCCCAACTCGGCACCTGGATCGCGCTGCTCCAGGGTTGGAAGGCGTGCCTCGTGCCGCGCTTCGAGCCCCACGCGGTCTGGAAGACGGTGCAGGACGAGAAGGTGCTCGCG
>JAGSPS010000293.1 GCA_018262315.1 Deltaproteobacteria bacterium
ACGGAGCCCTGGCTGACGCGCTGGCGGCTGCGCACGAGGCTGGTCTGCTCGACGCCATCGGCGTCTCCAACTACTCGATCCAGGAGATGCGCTCGATCGATCGCGAACTCCAGGCGCGGGGCCTGCGCCTCGCCACCAACCAGATCGAGTTCTCCCTGCTCCGGCGCTCGCCTGAGAGCACCGGGCTCATCGCGGCCTGTCGGGAACTGGGCGTGGTGCCCCTCTCTTACTCCCCGATCGGCCAGTAACCAGGAACGCGGTCGGGTGACCGGTCCAGGTGAGCCAGAGCAGGAACGGCACGAGCGCGATGCGGAGGCCGGACAGCAAGTTGGGGAGGTGTCTCTGGAGATCCACCCCGCGATTCTACTCCGCGGACTCGTCCCCGAGATAGGCGCGGCGCACGCGCGGATCGCGCGCCAGATCGGAAGCCAGGCCCGAGATCGCGAGCGCGCCGGTCTCCAGGACGTACGCGCGGCTCGCGATGCCGAGCGCTTGGTGCGCGTTCTGCTCGACGAGCACCACGGTAGTGCCCTGCGCGTTGATCTCGCGCACGATCGAGAAGATCTGCCGGACGAGGAGCGGCGCGAGACCGAGAGAGGGCTCGTCGAGCAACAGCACCGCGGGCTCGGCCATGAGCGCGCGCCCGATCGCGAGCATCTGCTGCTCGCCGCCGGAGAGCGTGCCGCCGGCCTGAGTGAGTCGCTCGCGCAGGCGCGGGAACAGCGCGAAGGCACGCTCGAGCCCCTGGGCCTCGCGCCCGCGCTTCGCCCAGGCGCCCATCTGCAGGTTCTCGAGCACCGTCAGGTTCGCGAAGATGCGCCGTCCCTCCGGAACGTGAGAGCAACCGAGGGCGACGATCGCCTCGGGCGCGAAGCGAGTCACGTCGGCGCCGCGCAGCAGGATTCGGCCCGAGCTGGGCCGCACCAGGCCCGAGATGGCGCGCAAGAGCGTCGACTTCCCGGCGCCGTTCGAGCCGATCAAGGTGACGATCTCGCCGGCCTTCACCTCGAACGAGACCCCGCGCAGCGCGTGGATGGCGCCGTAGCGGACGTCGAGTGAGTCGACCTCGAGCAGGGTCTCGCTCACGCGTGCGCCTCCGACTCGGAACCGAGGTAGGCCTCGATCACGCGCGGGTCGCGGCGCACGTCCTCGGGCGCGCCGTCGGCGATCTTCTCACCGTGGTCGAGCACGGCGACGCGCTCCGAGAGGTTCATGACGAACGAGACGTCGTGGTCGATCAGCACGATCGTGAGTCGGTGCGCGCGGCGCAGGTCCGCGACCAGCGCGCGCAGCGCCTGTTTCTCGGCGGGGTTCATGCCCGCCGCCGGCTCGTCGAGCAACAGCAGTCTGGGCCGCGTCGCGATAGCGCGCGCGATCTCGAGGCGGCGCTGCTCGCCGTACGGAAGTGAGTCGGCGCGCGCGCTCGCGAACGCGCCGAGGCCGAGTTCCTCGAGAAGCTGGCGCGCCTCGTCCTCGGCCGAGCGCTCGCGCGCGCCCCAACCCGGCCCGCGCAGCATGTCGCGGGCGCCGTTCCGGTGCGCGCCCTGGAGCGCGGCGCGCACGTTCTCGAGCGCGGAGAGCGCGCGGAACAGGCGGATGTTCTGAAAGGTGCGCGCGATCCCGCGCGCGCAGATGGCGTGCGGGCGCGCGCCGCCGATCTCGTCACCCGCGAAGCGGACGCTGCCTTCCGTCGGCGCGTACACGCCGGTGATCACGTTGAACGCCGTCGTCTTGCCCGCGCCGTTGGGTCCGATCAGCGCGACGAGCGCGCCCTCCTCGACCGCGAAGTCGAGCTGCGAGACGGCGGTGAGTCCGCCGAAGCGCACGGTGAGGCCAGTCACTTCAAGCAGCGCCACGGCCCGCCCTTCTGGCTCCACGATGGGCAGACCACGGCAGGGGTAGGAGCTCGCGCTGACCGAGCAAGCCCTGCGGACGCACGATCATGGTCGTGATGAGGAGCAGCGAGTAGAGGATCATGCGCCACTCACCGAGCCCGCGAAGCACCTCGGGCAGCGCGGTCAGCACCGTCGCGGCCAGCACCGCCCCCGAGAGCGACCCGAGCCCACCGAGCACGACGAACGCCACCAGCTCGAATGAACGCACGAAGCTGAAGCTGTTCGTGTGGATGTAGCCCTCGGTGTGGGCGAACAGCGCGCCCGCGACCCCGGCGAAGAAGCTCGACACCAAGAACGCCTCGACCTTCACGCGGGTGGTCGGCACGCCGAGTGACTCGGCCGCGATCTCGTCTTCTCGCACCGCGCGGAACGCGAGCCCACCACCCGAGTACACGAGCCGCGCGATCGCCGCGATCGTGAGCACGGCGACCCCGTACACGCCCGCGAGACTGTCGAAGCGGAGGTCCACCGACGGATACGCGGAAGACGCCAGCGAGAAGCCGCGCGCGCCGCCGACCGCGTCGATGTTCAGGATCGCGATGCGGATGATCTCGCCCGCGCCCAGGGTGGCGATCGCGAGATAGTCGCCGCGCAGGCGCAGCGCGGGCACGGCGACGACCAGCCCGGCCAGGGCCGCCACGAGGCCGCCGCAGATCAGCGGGAACGGGAAATACACGAGCCGCACGAGGCCCCCGCCACCCAGTGAGTCGAGCACCGCCGCGCCGAGATACACCGAGAACGCCGCGGACGAATACGCGCCCAGCGCCATGAAGCCCGCGTGCCCGATCGAGAACTGACCCGTGAAGCCGTTCACGAGCTGCAGGCTCACCGCGGCCGTGATCGCGATCCCGATGCGCGCGAGGATCGTCACGTAGTAGGGATTCAGCGCGAGCGGCGCGAGCCACTGCAGCGCCGCGAGCGCGAGCAAGAGCGCGCCGATCCGAGCGAGCGACGCCCCGCTCACCGCTACACCTTCTCGGTCGTCGGCGCGCCGAAGAGCCCCGTCGGCCGGAACAGCAGGATCACGACCAGGATCACGAACGCGATCGCGTCGCGGTACGTGCTCGAGAGATAGCCGGTCACGAGTGTCTCGATGACGCCGAGCAGGAGTCCGCCGACCATCGCGCCCGGCACGCTGCCGATCCCGCCCAGCACGGCGGCGACGAACGCCTTCAGCCCCGGCATCAGGCCCATCAACGGGTCGATCTTCGGGTTCGAGAGCCCGACCAGGATGCCGGCCGCAGCCGCGAGCATCGAGCCGAGCACGAACGTCCCGGAGATCACCCGGTCGACGGGCACGCCCATCAGCGCGGCGGCCGGCGCGTCGTACGATACCGCCCGCATCGCGCGGCCGAAGCGCGTGCGCTGCACGATGTACTCGAGCGCGCCCATCAGCAGAAGCGCGGTCACGAGCACCGTGAGCTGGATGTTGGAAACCGCCACCTCCCCGGCTCGAAACACTTCGTGCGACTGCAACAGCGGCGGAAAGAACTTCGGATCGGCGCCAAACACGAGCTGCCCCGCGTTCTGCAAGAGGAGTGACACGCCGATCGCCGTGATCAGCGGGGCGAGTCTTCCGGCCCCGCGCAGCGGCCGATACGCGATTCGCTCGATCGCCGCGCCGAGCAGACCACAGACGAGCATCGACGCGACCAACACCACCACGAGCCCCGTCACGCTCGGCGCTCTCGCGAAGCCGAGCCAGTGGGCGGTGTAGAAGCCGCTCATCGCGCCCATCATGTAGACCTCGCCGTGCGCGAAGTTGATGAGCCGCAGCACGCCGTACACCATCGTGTAGCCCAGGGCGATCAGCGCGTAGATCGAGCCCCAGGTCACGCCGTTCAAGAGCTGCTGGAGCAGGTTTTCCACGAGTGACTGGCGGACCTACTCCGCTCCGACGGTGCGGTAGTAGCGGAACTTCCCGCCTTCGATCTTCAGCACCACCGCGTCCTTGCGCGCGTTTCGGTTCGCGTCGATCGAGATCTTTCCCGTGACTCCGTCGAAGCCCGAGGTCGCGGCGATGGCGTCGCGCAGCTTCACGCCGTCGGTCGAGTCCGCCCGCTTCAATGAGGCGGCCAGGATCCCGGCCGAGTCGTAGCCAAGCGCGGCCATCCCGTCGGGCGTCGCGCCGTACTTCGCGGTGAAGCCCTTCACGAACTCCTGCACGCGCGGGTTGTCCGAGTCCGCCGCGTAGTGAGTGGAGAAGAAGTAGCCCTCGACCGCGTCGCCGCCGATCTCCAGCGTCTTCTCGGAATCCCAGCCGTCGCCGCCGAGCAACGGAACGTTGATCCCGAGCTCGCGCGCCTGCCTCGCGATCAGACCCAATTCGGTGTAGTATCCCGGCACGAAGATGACGTCGGGGTTGGCGGCGCGAATCGTGGTGAGCTGGGCGCGAAACTCGATGTCGCCGCTCGTGTAGCGCTCGTCGGCG
>JAGSPS010000070.1 GCA_018262315.1 Deltaproteobacteria bacterium
GTAGCGGCCCTGCGCCAGCTCCAGGTTCTCCTGCGCCTGCTCGGCGGCGCGTGCGCTGACGTCGATGCTCTCGGAGAAGCGCGCGACGTCGAGCAGCGCACGCCGCACTTCGAGCGCGATCTGCTGGCGCAGCGTGCGTTCGTCGGCGCGCAGCGCGCGCAAGTTCGCGCGCGACTCGGCGACGCGCGCGGCGGTGAGCCCGCCGCTGAAGATCGGCAGGTTCACGCTGGCCCCGAACACCCAGTTGTCGGCGAGCGGGAAGTCGCTGTTCGACCAGCCGTAGGAAGCGTCGGCGCTGACGGTGGGAAGGTGCTCGCGCTGATGCTGCGCGACGTCCTCTTCGGTGGCGCGCTGCTGGGCGAGCACGCTCTGCAACTCCGAGCGGCTCCGATAGGCCGCGTCGAGCGCGCTCGCTTCGTCGAGCGCCACCGCTTTGCGCCCGAGTTCGTCGGCGATCTCGAAGTCGAGCGGGCCGTCGAGACCGAGTGCGTTGCGCAGCGTCTCTGCGGCGACGGTCGCGTTGTTGCGCGCGGCGAGCCGGTCCAGCTCGGCTTGCGCGAGCAGCACTTCCGAGCGCGTCACGTCGATGCGCGGCGCGAAACCGACTTCGTTGCGACCACGCGCCTGCTCGAGCTGCTGGCGGTTGCTCGTCACCGTCTCCTCGGCGACGGCGAGCAGGCGCCGCGCGGCGAGCAGGTCGAAGTAGGACTGCTTCACCTCGTAGACGACCTGCTTGCGCTGGGTGTCTGCGTCGGCGCGCAGTGATGCTTCGCGGGCGCGTGCCGCCTGGATCGCGGCGAGGTTCTGGCCGAAATCGAAGAGTGTCTGCGAGAGCGTGAAGGCGCCGCTGTGGAAGTTCGAGATCGTCGACTTCGAAATCGCGCCGATCGGACCATCGCCCGCCGACTGGGTGCGCGAAGAAAAACTCGACTTGCGGCGGTTGGACGAGTAGGAGCCGTTCAGCTGGGGCAGGTAGCCCGAGAACGCCTGGCGCACGCGGGCGTGGCCGCCCTCGACTTCGGCCGCCGCGGAATCGAGGTTGGGCCGGTTCGCAAGGGCGATCTCGATGCATTGCGCGAGCGTCTTCGTCCCGGCGGCCGGCTGCGGCTCGGGAGCTTGCGCGCCAGCCCGAACGGCGAGCGCGAGCCCGACCAGCAGCGCGAACGCCGCGCGCCTGGCGACGCCCCGGTGCTGGCGAACCCCTTCCAATGCGCGCTCCGTTGCGACGTCACGTCTGGTCACGGGATTGCGTGTCGGGATAGCGGTCTCCCCGCGCCGTGCAAGCGAGCCGGGATCCGGATGCAGTGCGGGCCTTCTCGCGGCGCCGAGTCGAGATATAGAGACCCGTGAGGCGGGCGCCCGGCTTACCCAAGAGGAGCGGCATGCGCGCCCCGAGCTTTCCGGACTTCGCCCCCACGGCGCCGGCGCTGATTCGCACGCTGGCCGCGCGCCACGGCGACCGCGAGCGGATCGTGGGCGGCGACAGGCGGCTCTCATTTGCGCTGGCCGACGCAATCTCGGCGCGCATCGCGCGATCGCTGCTCGCGGCCGGCGTCGGCAAGGGAACGCACGTCGGGATCTGCTTTCCGAACGGCGCGCATCGCGGCGGGTCAACTCTAGGCCGCCGAAGGCGGAACCGGCTCCTCGTCCGGCGACGTCGCGTGTGGCGCGGTGACGAACGCGACGACACCGCATGCCGTGAGCAGCAGTCCCACCCACTGCCGCGTCGATGCGACCTCGCCGAGCAGCAGCCAACTCGCGCCCAGCGAGAGCAGCGGGACGCTCGGCACCACGATCGCGGTACAGCGCGCGAGATCGAGTCGCGCAATCGCGCCGTACCAGACGAGTGTTCCGACGAACGAGAGCACGGCGCCCTGCAGCACGAGCACAGGCAGCATGCGCAGCAGCTCGGGCGTCGCGGGCAAGCGCGCGACGCCGCCGGTCGCGAACCAGAGCAGCGCCAGCACCGCGCCGCCGTAGACGTAGCGCGCCGCGGTCAGCGTTCGCGGCTGAACGGACGGCAACCCGCGCAACACGATCAGGTGCGAGATCTGCCAGCCGAGCGGTGTCACGAGCAGCAGCGCGTTGCCGATCCAGTGCGAGAATCCGGCGGGGTTCAGTGCCAGCGCGATGCCGGCCACGATCGCGAGAACTGCGGCGAGTCTGCGTGGTGTGAGCGGATGGCCGAGGAAGAGGCGCGCGAGGAACAGCGAGTAGACCGGCTCGATCTGGAGGCAGAGCGCGGTCTCGACGGCCGAGCTGCGGCGCGCGCCTTCGAAGAAGAGCAAGAAGGTGACGGCGGTGCCGAGCGTGCCGATCCCGAGCAGCGCGCGGCGCTGCCCGCGGGCCCACAGCGCGGCGACTTCGCCGAGCGCCACCAGCACCAGCAATGCGCAGACACCGGCGACGACGGTCGTCACGGTCGCGACGAAGACGGCGTCGCTGTGTGCGGTGGTGAGCTTCGCAACGGCCGGGACGAACGCGCCGTTCAGCGCGCACAGCGCCGCGAAGAGCAGGCCGAGCCGTTCCTGTCGCCGCGGATCGGCGCTCTGCGTCGCGTGTTGCATGGATGGATCTCGCCCGCCTGACGGGCGCAACTTCGCACCCGGCGCCAGGTGCGGCAAGCAAGCCGCAGAACCCGTTAGGATCCCGCAATGCGCATCGCGACCTGGAACATCAACGGCCTGCGTGCCCGACTCGACCTGCTGCTGCTGTGGCTTCGCGATCGCAAGCCGGACGTCGTCGGCCTGCAGGAGCTGAAGCTCCAGGACGACCAATTCCCGCGCGCCGAGATCGAGGCGGCGGGCTACCGCGCGCTCGTGCATGGGCAGAAGAGCTGGAACGGCGTGGCGATCGTGTCACGCGAGCCGGCGGTCGCGACGCAGATCGGGCTACCTGGGCAGGAGCAGGCGGGCGCGCGACTGCTCGGCGCGCAGGTCGGCGGGCTCGAGTTCACGACGGTCTACTGCCCGAACGGCAAACACACCGGGCACGACGACTTCCCGGCCAAGCTGCGCTGGTTCGAGTCGCTCGCGGCGCATCTGGAGGCGACCGCGAAGCCGGATCGCGCGGCCGTGCTGTGCGGCGATTTCAACGTCGTGCCCGCGGCGATCGACTCGTACGACGAGGCGTCGCTGCACGGGTCGATCTTCCACACCGACGAGGAGCGCGCCCACTTCGAACGACTCCTCACGGCCGGCTTCGTCGACGTATTCCGCGCCGTTCATCCCGGAACGCAGGCGTTTTCCTGGTGGGACTACCGGGGCGGCGCCTTCCACCGCAAGCACGGCCTCCGCATCGACCTGCTGCTCGCGACCCCTCCCGTCGTCGCCCGCGTCCGCAGCACCGAAATCGACCGCGAGTTCCGCAAGAAGCAGAACGACCTCACCCCCTCCGACCACGCCCCAGTCCTCGCCGACCTCGACTGAGAAAGGGGACGGTCCTCGCTCGTGACGGGCTTTGGAGTTTGGGGACACACCTCGCGAGGTCTGTCCCCCGCGTCCAAAGCCAGGTCGCGGCGAGGACCGTCCCCTTTCTCAACCTTTCTCCGTTTTCTAGTTCGTTTTCTGCCTGCGCGCAGGTAGATTTTGTGGATGGTACAGGCTGGGACCGCTTCTCGAACGCTGACGCGCGCCGAGCGCACGCGCGCTTCCATTCTCGTGGCGGCCGAAACGCTGTTTGCGGAACGCGGCTTCGCGGAGACCCGGCTCGAGGACGTCGCCGCGGCGGTCGGGATCCGCCGCGCCTCGATCGTCTACTACTTCGCCGACAAGCCGGCGCTCTACGACGCGGTCCTCGCCGACGTCTTCGGCGGGCTTCTCGCCCGCGTCGAGCCGGTGCTGCTCGGCGCGGGCACGCTCGCCGAGCGCGCGATCGCGGCGGTTTCGACCTGGATCGACTACGTCGCCGGGCGGCCATCGACCGCGCGCATCCTGCTCCGCGAGGTCGCCGACGGTCGCGTCGGCCGTGAGCCGCCGCTCGTGCGGCATACGCGAGCCTTCTCCGCGCTGATCGGACACGTGCTCGAAGCGAGCGCGAACGACGCGTCGGCGGTCCCGTCGCATGTCGATGCCGTGCACCTCGCGAGCGTGGTGACCGGCTCGACCGTCTTCTTCGTGGCGGCAATGCCGGTCCTGCTGCCAGGCGAGGGCTTCGAGCCGCTGCAACGCGAGCGACTCGAGGGTCACCGCAGCGAAGTGTTGGACATCGTGCGCCGGCTGCTCGGCGCGCCGCCATCCTGAATCGCTCACGGGGGATCCCGATGCTCGAGAACGACGTCCACACGCTGCGCCAGGCCTACGCGGACGCGCGCGACGAGACCGATCCGTTCGAGAAGTTCAACCGCGCGCAGGGCATGGGCGCTGTACGCGATCCCTACCCAGACCTCGCGGCGATGCGCGCGCAGGGAGCCGTCCACAAGCTCAACCTGGCGGCATTGATGGGCGACGTGCATCTGACGGCGGACAACCTGATGGCAGCCTCCGAGATCTACACGGTGCTCAGTTACGACGCCGTCTTCGAGGTGCTGCGCGACGGTGCGCGCTTCTCGTCGGCCGGCTACCAGAAGAGCATGGGCGTGGTGATGGGACACACCATCCTCGGTATGGACGGCGAGGAGCACCTGCGCCACCGCTCGCTGCTCTCTCGCGCCTTTACACCCCGCGCGATCGAGCGCTGGGAGAGCGAACTCGTGCGCCCGATCGTGAACGAGTACGTCGACCGCCTCGCCGCCAGGGGCCACGCCGACCTGGTGCGCGAGCTGACCTTCCCGTTCCCGGTGCGCGTAGTCGCCGCGATGATGGGACTCCCAGAGGCGGATCACGCGCGCTTCCACCGCCTCGCCGTCGAACTGATCAGCGTCGCAGTCGACTGGGAGGGCGGCATTCGCGCTGCGCGCGAACTGCGCGCACTCTTCGCACCGGTCGTCGCAGCGAGACGCCGCACCGCAAGAGACGACCTGATCAGCGTACTCGCCCACGCCGAACTCGATGGCATGCACCTCAGCGACGAGGCGATCTACGCCTTCCTGTGCCTGCTCGCGCCGGCCGGCGCCGAGACGACGTACCGCTCGTCGAGCAACCTGCTCTTCGGCCTGCTCACGCATCCCGACCAGTTCGATGCCGTGCGCCGCGACTCCTCACTCGTACCGCAGACCATCGAGGAAGGACTGCGCTGGGAGCCGCCGCTCCTCGGCATCCTGCGCACCGCCAGCGCCGACACGGAGCTCGCGGGCGTTGCGATTCCGGCGGGCGCGCCGGTGAGCGTGAACCTCGGCGGCGCCAATCGCGACCCGTCGCGCTGGAGCGAACCGGACCGCTTCGACGTGTTCCGCGAGCAGAAACCGCACCTCGCGTTCGCGATCGGGCCGCACGTCTGTCTCGGCATGCACCTCGCGCGCATGGAGACTCGCGTGCTGTTGCAGACGCTCTTCGAGCGACTGCCGAACCTGCGCCTCGATCCGGACGCGAAGGACGTGCACATCACCGGCCTGATCTTCCGCTCGCCGCGCGAGTTGCCCGTGCGCTTCGACCCGGCGCGGCCGATAGCGATGTGAGTCCGCTACTGCTCGGCCTCGACGCGGGCGGAGGCAGCGCGCGCGCGCTGCTGCTCGACACCGAGCGCGGGCCACTCGCCGTCGCGCGACGCGACGACGCCTGGACGGCGCCAGAGCGGCGTGAGTGGGTCGTGCGCAGCACCGCGCAGGAGATGGCCGAGAACACCGTCGATGCCGCGCACTTCCGCTTCGTGCACAAGACCAACACGGTGCCCGAGACGGAGAAGGCCTCGATCCGCGATCACATCCTGCACGTCGTCGCGAACAACCGCGTCGCGACGCCGCGCGGCGAACAGCGCGGCCGCATCGAAATCCAGGCGCACGGCTTCGGTCTCGGCATCACGCGCGTCTCGGGCATCGCCGGCCTGCTCGTCGTCACCAGCGGCTCGCCGGTCGATGACGACCACAACCACACGCGCCTCCAGTTCGCCGTGAAGAAGCTCGCCAATTCGGACACCACGCGCGGCGTCGGCAAAGCCTTCATCGCCGAGATCGAACGCCAGTTCGCCCAGGACATTCCCATCTGGGAAAACAAGATCCACCTCGAGCGCCCCCTGCTCGTCGAAGGCGAACGCGAAATCGTCCTTTTCCGCCGCTGGGCCAAGCAGTTCTACTCTTGACTTGGGGACGTTCCTGCCCGCGTTGACTTTGTCGACTCGAGGAACGTCCCCAAGGCAACGCCGCGACGCGATCGTCGCGCGCCGGAAGCAACCTCGCGATGCCTGCGCGAGAATTGCGCCGCGCCGCCCGCCGCAGGACCGTCCCCAGTCAAATGAGTCAACACAGCAGGAACGTCCCCAAGTCAACAGGAGGAGGCCATGGAGATCAACGGTGTCGCGCATCTGTTCTTGACGGTGAGCAACATCGAGGCGGCGCTGCCGTTCTATGAGAAGTTGCTGGTGTTTCTCGGAATGAAGCCGGTGATGAAGAGCGAGACTTTCCTCTACTGCGTCGGCGGTCGCACGGCCGTCGGCGTGCAGCAAGCGGATGCGGAGCACCGCGGCGAACGCTTCGTGCAGCGACGCGTCGGGCTGCACCACGTCTGCTTTCGCGCCCGCGACCGCGAGGACGTCGATCGCGTCTACGAATTCGCGAAGGAACTCGGCGCGACGATCGTGCACCCGCCCGAACCCGGAAACTGGGCGCCGGGCTACTACTCCGTGCTCTTCGAAGATCCCGACGGCATCCGTCTCGAAGTGAACTTCGTGCCAGGCAAGGGATTGCTGGCGGAGAAACAAGGGTGAAGCCGCGACTCGGCGGAAGCGGCTGGCGTCCGCTCTTTACGCCACAGCGCACCGGCGCCTACGTCAACGATCACTGCGTCGTGCGCGCGCCGACCGGGCTCTGGCACGTGTTCGGCATCACGCGACCGTCGCTCGAACTCGACCCGCACCAGGAGCGCTGGTTCTGTCACGGCTCGGGCGCCTCGCTCGCCGCGGGCGGCTTCGACGAACACGGGCGCGTGTGCGACTTCGGCCCGCGCGCCTGGGCGCCCAGCGTCGCGTTCGACGGCCAACGCTGGGTCATGCTCTACGGCCCGGACTTGCTGCGCGCCGCGGTCTGCGACGACGAGCGACTCGACCACTGGCGCGAGGTGCCGTGCTCACTCACCGGCGCACCGCTCGAAGCCTGCCTGCGCGACGGCATGATCCTCCGCCTCGACGACGACACGTGGCTGCTCTACACAACGGGCAAGCGCGGCCGCGCGGGCGCCGTCTCGGTTTGCGTCTCGGAGAACCTGCTCGACTGGCGCTTCGTGCGCTTCGCACTCCGCACCACGCTCGCGGCGCCGTCGAACCCGCCCTGGGGCGCCACCGAGTCGCCGTTCGTCTTCGAACACGGCGGCTACTACTGGCTCTCGATTACCTACACGACGAGCTTCGGCGGGCCCGCCGATTACCACAACACGCTGCTGTTCCGGTCGACCAACCCGTTCGAGTTCGGCACCTACAGCGGCGACGACCCGAGCGAGGTAGCAGCAAAGCTCCACGCGCATGCGCCCGAGTACCTGCGCGACCCCGAAAGCGGGCGCTGGTTCGTGACGAGCTGCGGCTGGCACGGCGCGCTGTTCCAGCCGGTCATCGCGGGCAGTGTCGCGATCCGCGAACTCGAGTGGGACGAGTGAGTGGTGACTTGGGGACGTTCCTGAAGGCAACAAAGGCAACGCGAGCAGGAACGTCCCCAAGTCAACAGGTCGACACTCACTCCTCGACGAAGGGATTCAGGGCGCCGCTGGTGAGGACGTTCTTCAGGACCTTGCCTGTCGCGTTGCGCGGGAGGGGGGCGCTGCGGAACTCCCAGTGCGCGGGAACCTTGAAGTAGGCCAGCCGTCCCGCCACCCAGCGCGACAGCTCTTCTGCGAGCATGCGCTGCGCGGCCGCGCCGTGCAGCGAGGTTTCCGCGACCACGACGATCGCCTTCACTTCCTGACCCAGCTCGGGATGGTCGACGCCTACGACGGCCGCTTCGTGCACGGCATCGTGCGCTTCGAGCGCCTGCTCGACTTCGGCGGGGTAGACGTTCTCGGCGCCGCGCAGGATCAGGTCGCGGCGACGCGAGTTGATGTAGAGATAGCCGTCCTCCAGCCGGCCGACGTCGCCGGTTCGCAACCAGCGCCCGGGCCCGATCGCCTCTGTGGTTTCCCGCGGACGGCGCCAGTACTCGCGCATCACGAGCGGACCGCGCAGGCAGATCTCGCCCTCGGCGCCTTCGGGCAGCGGCTTGCCGTCGGCGTCGCGGATCTCGACGTCGATGGTGGGCAGCGGACGGCCGACCGAGTCGGGCCGGGCCAGCAACTCCTCGCCGCCGTTGATGGTGGCGAGCGCCGTCGACTCCGTGAGTCCATAGCCGATCGCGACCGAAGTGCGTGCGTTCGGGAAGGCTTCGCGCATGCGCGCGAACAGCTCGCCGGGCAACGGCGCGCCGCCCGAGCCGAGATGCGTGACGCTCGAGAGATCGTGGCGCCCGAACTCCGGGTGACAGAGCACCCGGTTCATCATGCTCCCCATCGGTCCCCACGCCGTGACGCGCTCGGCCTCGATCAGCTGCATCACCCGCACGGGATCGAAGCGGCCCGTCGTCCAGACCGTCTTCAGCCCGTTCGCGAGCGATGTCACCGCACCCGCGTAGAGACCCGAGACGTGGAAAAGCGGCGCGTTGACCATGTTGCAGGGTCGCCCCGCGGCGCCGACACCGTCACGCGACACGCCCCGCGCCGCCGCATCGGCCGCGGCCTTCATCATCAGGCGCACGCCGTGGAAGACCTGGAGCCGCACCATCGAGAGAATCCCGCGATGCGTGTTGACGGCGCCCTTTGGCCGTCCCGTCGTGCCGCTCGTGTAGAGGATGGTGGCCGCATCGTCCTCGGCGATCGGCGCCTCGGGCAGCGCGACGTCGCCGCCGTGATTCCACAGCGCGTCGAAATCGGGTCCGATCTCGAGAACGCGCAGCTCGGCACCCTCCACACGGGGCAGTGCCGCGCCGGAGATCCGCGCGAGGCGCCTGGCGTCGCCGACGAGCAGCGTCGGCTCGCTGTCTTCGAGGCCGTGCAGGATCTCGTCGCGCACCCACCAGCCGTTGAGACCGACCGCGATCGCGCCGAGGCTCACGGTCGCCCAGAAGGTCTCGATCCACTCCGGGCAGTTGGCGGCGAGGATCGCGACGCGATCGCCAGCACGCACGCCATAGCGATCGCGCAGCGCGGAGGCGAGCTTCGCGACGCGGCGGAGATTCTCGGCGTACGAGATGCGTCGCCCGTCGTCACAGACCAGATACTCGGCGTCGCCGTGCACGGCCGACGCGGCGAGCAGCGCGCGCAGCGACGGCATGCGCTCCTTGAAGACGCGAGCCGGCTCACCGAGCACCTGCTCTTCGACGACCTCGAACGGCCCTCCCGGTGCGGTGAGACGGGCTTCGATCTCGCGGAGCGCGTCGACACTCATGGTGCAGGCGGCGTCCCGTCGCGCAGGTCGGGCGGTTCGGGGAGCGGATCGGCGCCGCGCCGGAGGCGGTCTTCGATCACGGAGAGGTCGAAGAACGACGCCGGAATGCGCTGGCCGAAGCGCACGTCGCTGAAGCTGATCGTCGTCGCAGAGCGGGTCGCGAGATCGCGCAGCCGCACGACGGTCGGGAACGCGCGGCCATCCGCCAGCGTGATCTTCTCGTATTGCTGCTCGCGGATCGCCGCGCCGGTGTTGTCGATGAAGCGCACCGACAGCGGCAGGCCGCTCTCGGGGTCGATGCGCGTCACCACGCGCTGGTAGTAGTGATAGGGATCGCTCTCGACCTCGACGAGCCGCCGCCCGCCTTCCTCGACCCACTTCGCGCGACCCTTGCGGCGCGGCGACGGCTCGACGAACCACAGGTCTTCGTAGCGGAACGTCGTATCCGCGAAGGGGTCCGTCCCCTGCAGCCCGCGGATCCGGATCCAGCGGCGCTTCTGGATGTCCCAGTACCAGCTAATGAGCAGCTCGCCGGGCGTCTCGACCAGCTCGGTCACGATGCTCTGCGTGTCGCCGGTCTCGCGCATCTCGAGAACGGTGCGCGTCGTGCGGCCGTCGACGTCGCGCGCGATCTGCATGTCGAAGTTGAAGTCGTCGTCGCGGCCGGGCTTGTCGACGTCGACGTGCGCGTGCGCCGACATCGTGTCACCGATTCGCAGCGCCTCCGCGATCCGCGTGATCCAGTGGTCGGCGTCGTGGGCGGAGGCCGCGTCCTGCGCGCGCGCCGCCGGTGCAGCCAGCATCGCGATCGCGCCCGCGACGCGCAGCCCCGTCGCGGGCCAGCTGCGAATCACGCCGCGATCCGCCCCGTCACGATCTGGTGCAGGATGCGCGCGCTGGTCTCGACGAGCTGCTCGTGCGAGACACCGAGCAGTTCGAGTTCTTGATGGTACGCGGCGAGGCGTTCGAGGATCGCGGCGAGCGCTGCCGCCGCCGCAACCGGATGGATGCCCGCGGCCTTCGCGCCACCGTGTGTGCTCTCGATCTTCTTCGCCAGCTCCTGCAGAACCGGGCGCAGGGCGCGGATGCGCACCTTCTGGAAGCGGGGGTCGCCCTGCTCCGCCGCGACGTTGCGGAACAACAGCGCTGCGTGGTGCTGATCCCAATGGCGGATGAAGGCGTCGACGACGGTGCGCGCAGCGTCGAGACCCGACGGCCCGCTCCAGTTCGCCGCAAGCGGCTCGAGAATGGCAGGCACTTCCTCGGCGGCGGCGCTCGCCAGCTCCAGCGTGGCCTCCTCGATGTCGGCGAAATACTGGTAGAAGGTGGCCGGCGAGGTACCCGCGCGCCGCGCGATCTCCACCACCGACACGTCCCGAGCCTGTCGTTCGGTGAGCAGTTGCTGCGTGCATTCGAGCAGTTTCGTGCGCGTGCGGACCGCGCGCGCTCCGAGCGGCCGGCCATCTTGCGCGATGACGCCGGTTCCGCAACCGGCGCGCTCGCGAGCTTCGTTGCGAACGCGCTGTTTCGCGTCGCTCCGCGTCTCGCTCAGCATGTCGCGCATGATGGAGTTCTCGGCATGGCGGTAGCATAGCCGCCGATGCCCGAGCTTCCCGACCTCGCGATCTACGTCGAGGCGCTGCGTGCGCGCACCGTGGGAGCGACGCTGCTCGGGATTCGCGTTTTCGGGCCGTCGTGGCTGCGCACGGTGGAGCCCCGGCTGGTGGAGGCCGAGGGTCGCCGCGTGCGCGGGGTGCGGCGGCTCGGCAAGCGCATCGTTTTC
>JAGSPS010000071.1 GCA_018262315.1 Deltaproteobacteria bacterium
ACGCGATCTTTGCGTCGTACCTCGCGTTCGTGGTGGTCACGTTGCTGCGCGGCATCCTGCGCGTCGAGCGGGTGACCGGCGACGCGATCGCCGGCGGCGTGTGCGTGTACCTGCTGATCGGCATGCTGTGGGGCGCCGTCTTCACGACGCTCGAACTCTTCCAGCCGGGGTCGTTCCTCCAGGGTGGTGCGCCGATCGCCCACAGAGCGCGCGGCCCCTACGGTGAACTGCTCTACTTCTCTTACGTCACCGTCATGACGATCGGCTACGGCGACATCCTCGCCGCGACACCGATCGCGCGCATGCTCGCGGTGCTGGCGGCGCTCTCCGGTCAGCTATACCTGGCGGTGTTCGTAGCGGGGTTGGTCGGGATGCTCGCGGTGCAGAGCCGCGGGTCGCGCGACCGCTGAGCGCCGTGTTCGCCGGACCGTGTTCGAAAAGACCGGGGTGATTGCATTGCCGACTTCCCACACGATCGTCGCCTTCGCCGCCGCGGCACTGTGGGTCGGTTGCGCGGCGCGGCCGCCGCCGGCGCCGAGCGCGCTGCCCGCGGTGCCGCACCCCGACGTGCGCATCCTGCGCGACCACTTCGGCGTCCCGCACGTATTCGGTCACAGCGACGCGGACGCCGCCTTCGGTCTCGCCTACGCCCACGCGGAGGACGACTTCGCGACGATCCAGGAAGTGCTCTTCGGCGTGCGCGGGAAACTCGCTTCGGTGCGCGGCCCGAGCGCGGCGCCGGGCGACTACGTCGTCATGCTGCTCGGCATCTGGAAGGACGCCCTGCGAGGCTGGGAGCGGGACCTCGACCCGCGCACGCGCGCGATCCTCGACGCGTACGCCGCCGGCGTCGAGTTCTACGCGAAGCTGCATCCCGCGGAAGTCTGGGATGGCCTGCTTCCCGTGCGCGGCCAGGACGTGCTCGCGGGCTTCGCGCTGCGCTCGCCGTTCTTCTTCGGGCTCGATGCCACGCTGCGCGATCTCTACCGTAGCGGCGGAGCGCCCGCGGAAGCGGAGCAGCTCGCGGCGATTCCGTTCGCGGCGCCGGCGATCGGCTCGAACAGCTTCGCGGTCGCGCCGTCGCGTGCGGCGGACGGCCGCGCGCACCTGCTCGTCAATTCGCACCAGCCGTGGACGGGGCCGGTCGCGTGGTACGAAGCGCACGTCCACAGCGACGAAGGTTGGGACGCCGTCGGCGGTGTCTTCCCCGGTTCGCCGGTGATCCTGCACGGCCACAACCGCGATCTCGGCTGGGCTTTCACCGTGAATCGCCCCGACCTCGTCGACGTGTACCGCCTCGAGATCAACCCCGGAAATCGCAACCAGTACCGCTTCGACGGCGCGTGGCGCGACCTCGAAGTCGAGAAGGTCGCGATCCGCGTCCGGCTATTCGGCTTCCTGCCTGTTACGGCCGACCGCGAAGTGCTGCGATCGGTGTACGGCCCGGTGTTGCGCCTCCCGCACGGCAGCTTCGCGATCCGCTGGGCGGGCATGGGCGAGGTGCGGCAGGTGGAGCAGTGGTACCGCATGAATCGCGCCACGAGTTTCGAGGCGTGGCGCGACGCGATGCGGATGCAGGCGATCCCGTCGCTGAACGCCGCGTACGCCGATCGCAGCGGGCGCATCGCGTACTTCTACAACGCCAGGATCCCCGTCCGCGCGCCCGGCTACGACTGGTCCGGCGTCGTGCCCGGCAATACCAGCCTCACGTTGTGGACCGAGTTCCTCCCCTTCGACGCGATGCCGAAGGTGGTGAACCCTCCGTCGGGCTTCGTGCAGAACTGCAACAGTTCGCCGTTCGAGACGACGCTCGGCGCCGGCAACCCGCGGCCGGAGGATTTTCCGGAGAGCGCCGGCATCGAGACGCGCATGACGAATCGCTCGCTGCGCGCGCTCGAGCAGCTCGGCGCGGATTCGTCGCTGACGGACGAGGAGCTGCGCGCGATCAAGTTCGACGTGACGGTGTCGGAGAAATCGGAGCTGTTCGAGTATCTCGAACGCGCACTCGCGGCGGTCGATGCAGCGGGCGTGGAGCCGCAATCGCTCGAAGCGAGCGCTGCCGCGTTGCTGCGTTCGTGGGACCGTCGCGCCGATTCGGGCAATCGCGCGACGACGCTCGCGATCCTGACGCTCTACCCACTGATCCAGGCTCGCCACGACGGACGCCCCGAACCCGACCCGCGGGCGAGCCTGAGCGCTGCTACGGCGACGCTGATGCGCCGCCATGGCCGCCTCGATCCGCCATGGAGTTGGGTGAACCGGATGAGCCGGGGTGCTGTCGCATCCGGCGTCGATGGAGCGCCCGACGTGCTCCACGCCGTCGAAGGTCCGCTCGAGCACGGTCGCGTCGCGGCGGATTCGGGCGACGGGCTGATGTTCTTCGTCTCGTTCGGCAAGGACGGCGCCCGCTCGGAGAGCTTGCATCAGTACGGCAGCGCGACGGGTCGCCCGAAGTCGCCGCACTACGCCGATCAGGTGCCGCTCTTCGTCGCGCACCAGTTGAAGCCGGTGTGGCTGGACGAGTCGGCGATCCGCGCGCATCTCGAGCGCGAGTACCGGCCCGGAGAAGAACTCGACGCCGCGGCGCGGTAGTCTCGCCGCCCGCGCGCCCCACGGAGGATCTGCCTTGTCGCTCGCCATGACGAAGTCCGAACGCGAAGCGTTTCTCGCCGCACTGCACGTCGGTGTGATCAGCATCTCGCAGTCCGGCCGCGGGCCGCTCACCGTCCCGATCTGGTACGCCTACCAACCCGGCGGCGAGCTGTGGGTGCTCACCGACCGCGACTCGCGCAAGGGCAAGCAGCTGAAGACCGGCAAGCGCATCTCGCTGTGCGCGCAGACCGAGACGGCGCCCTATCAGTACGTGAGCGTCGAGGGACCGATCGTCGCGATCGTGCCGTCCGACCGCGAGCGCGACGCGCGTCCGATGGCGCACCGCTATCTCGGCGCCGCACTCGGCGATCGCTACGTCGAGGCGACCTCGGGAGACCGCGAGACGGGCGGCAGCATCGTCGTGCGCATGCGCCCGGAGCGCTGGCTCAGCGCGGACTACAAGAAGCAGTTCTCGGTCTGAGCGGAACTCCCAGCCGTCGCGCCGCGTCCCAATCGGGGACGAAGGGGACTTTCCCATTCGTCTCTCGGGAAACGCCCGCCGTTTCTCTTCTGGTCCGCCCATCCGGCCGGTACCTTCCGCGCCCATGGAATCCATGAACGAACTCGGCTTCTACACGCTCGCGGGCGCGCCCCGCTCTCCTCGGGCCTTGATCGACGAAGTGCGCGACGCCGAGGCGCTCGGTCTCGGCTCGGCGTTCGTCTCCGAACGCTGGAACATCAAGGAGGCCTGCACGCTCTCGGGCGCGGTGGGCGCCGTCTCGACGCGCCTCGGCATCGCGACCGCCGCCACCAACCACAACACCCGACACCCCGAGGTGACGGCTTCGTTCGCGACGACGATGCACCGGCTCACCGGCGGTCGCTTCGCGCTCGGCCTCGGGCGCGGCATCGAGATCCTGTTCCGCGTCTACGGCATCCCGCGGATCACGACGGCGCAGGTCGAGGACTTCGCCGGCCTGATGCGACGCCTGTGGCGCGGCGAGACGATCCTCGGTCACGACGGGCCGGCCGGCCGCTATCCGGTGTTGCGCCTCGATCCCGACTTCGACGAAGCGATTCCGCTGTTGTGGACCGCCTTCGGCCCGAACTCACTGGCGCTCGGCGGTCGCGTCTTCGACGCCGTCGTGCTGCACACGTTCTTCAGCGACGAGACGCTCGCGCGCTGCGTCGCGGCGGTGAAACGCGCTGCGGAGCAAGCCGGGCGCGACCCGGCGAGTGTTCGCGTCTGGTCGTGCTTCGCGGCCATCGGCGATCACCTCGACCCCGCGCTGCGTCTCAAGAAGACCGTCGGCCGAATCGCGACCTACTTGCAGGGTTACGGCGACCTGCTGGTGAAGACGAATCGCTGGGATCCCGCGGTGCTCGCAAGGTTCCGCGCGGATCCCTTCGTCGCGAGTTTCCGCAGCGCCTTCGACGACAAGGCGACGTCCGATCAGCTCGAGCATGTCGCGACGCTGATTCCCGAAGAATGGCTCGCGGCGGCGGCGACGGGTTCGCCGGCGCAGTGCGCGCAGAAGATCCTCGGACAGTTCGATCTCGGCGCCGACGCGGTGATCCTGCACGGCGCTTCGCCGAGCGAGCTGGCCCCGATCGTCGAGGCGTATCGCGCGATCCGCCCGGCCGGACGCTTCGACCGGCTTCCCGCCAATCCCGCCGGTCCGCTGCTTTCGCGCTGAGGATCGCGATCAGTCTTCGAGCACGATGCGATTCGAGAGTTCGTCGGGATTGCGATCGGGGGCCGGGACGTGGCGGGCGAGGATCTCGCCGCAGCGGCGGATTGCGGCTTCGAGCCCGTTGACCGCGTCGGCGGCGCCCCCGCGGCGCAGTCCGCCGACGGCGAGGTCGACGACCTGCTGCCAGCTCTCGTTCGGGTCGAGCGCGCGGTGGATGCCTTCGTCGGCGAGTACGACCACGCGGCGCTCGAGCAGCGCGACGAAGAGCAGGATGCCGGTGCGCTGCTGGGTGCCCGCGAGACCGTTCGCGACGAAGGCGTGACGCGCCCGCTCGGCTACGCGCGCGAGCACCAGTGGCTGCGCGAGCAGCAATCTCCGCACCGCGTCGATGCGCGCCACGGCGTGTGCGGCGGCGAGTGCCGCGGCTTGCGCCGCCAGGTAGATCCAGCCGGCGAGCGGCGGCGCGAACGCGAGCAATCCCGCGAACACGAGCGCCGCGAGCGACACACCCAGGCGCCAGCCCGCGCTGCCGTACTCGTCGCACGCGCGCGCGACGACGACGACGATCTCTCCCGCCGTATGCCGCTCGGCTTCCAGCACCGCCGCTTCGAGGCGCAGCTGCGCGGCCGGATCGAGGAGCTTGCCGGGCCGCATCGCTCACCAACTCCCGGAGGCGCCGCCGCCTCCGAAACCACCGCCACCGCCGCTGAAGCCGCCGCCACCACCGCCGCCTCCGAAACCGCCGAAGCCGCCGCCGCCGAAGCCGCCGCCCGAACCGATCCGGCCGCGGTGCCCTGCGCCGGCTGGGAGGGCGGGTCCCATCCAACCGAAGAGCGTGCCGAGCGCGAACGCGAGCGCCGCCCAGCCGGCCACCTTCAACACCAGAAAGACGAAACCGGCGGCGGTGGCGCCGCCGAGCAGCGCGCCGAGCGGTCGCAGCCTGCCGCCGCGAAACGGGATCCAGAGCACGCTCGCGACGACCGACGCAAAGAGCACGAGCCCCATCGGGTCGGTGCCCTGCGAGCCCGGGTCGCGAAGCGGTCGCTTGGCGAACGGAATCTGCTCGCCGCGCGCGGCGCGCATCAGCGCGTCGGCGGCGGCGTCGATGCCGCCCGGCATGTCGCCCTCGCGAAAGCGCGGGATCATCACGTCCTCGATCACGCGCTTGCCGATCGCATCGGGCACGACGCCTTCGAGCCCGTAGCCGACCTCGATGCGCGCCCTGCGATCCTTCGCGGCGACGACCAGCAGGATGCCGTTGTCGGCGCCCTTGCGTCCGAGCTTCCACGACTCCGCGACGCGCAGCGCGAACGACTCGATCGGCTCGCCGTCCGTCGTCGGCACGGTGAGCACGGCGATCTGGTGCGAGGTTTCGCTCTCGAATTGCGCGAGCGTCTGCTCGAGGCGTTGCGCGCGATCCCGGGGCAGCACGCCGGCGAGATCGGTGACGCGCGCACGCAGCGCCGGAACCGGGATTTCGGCGCGCGCCGGACACGCGAGAGCGAGAACGAGCGCCGCGCCGAGGGCGAGGCTGCGGATCAGAACTTCACCTCGGGCGGCTTGTCGGTGCCTTCGCGCGCTTCAAAGGTGGGTCGGACCTCGGCGCCGAGCAGGAAGCGCGCCGTCAGGTTGGTCGGGAAGAAGCGCACCAGCTTGTTGTACTCGGCGACCGTCTCGATGTAGCGCTTGCGCGCGACCGCGATGCGATTCTCGGTGCCTTCGAGCTGGGCCTGCAGGTCGCGATAGTTCTGGTTCGCCTTGAGGTCCGGGTATCGCTCGACGGTGACGAGCAGCCGCGACAGTGCGCTCGACAACTCGCCCTGCGCCGCCTCGAATTTCTTGAACGCCTCGGGGTCGTTCACCAGCTCGGGCGTCGCCTGGATGCTGGTCGCCTTGGCGCGTGCATTCACGACGGCTTCGAGCGTGCTCTTCTCGAAATCGGCGGCGCCCTTCACGGTGGCGACCAGGTTCGGCACCAGGTCCGCGCGCCGTTGGTACTGGTTGGTGACCTCGGCCCAGGCCGCCTTCACCTGTTCGTCGGCGCCCTGGATCGAGTTGTAGCCGCAACCGCTCGTCGCGACCGCGAGCGCGGTGGCAGCGAGGAGCAGGAAACGGGCGCGGGGATCCGAAAGAGCGAAACGGGTCATCGTGATTCCCTCCAAGGCGAGCCATTCTAGCGACATCCGTTGCGGCTCAAGGCTCGCGCGAGATCCTCCGATTCATTGCTCGTGAGAGCGCCCGAACTGTCCTGCCCGATCTGCCAGGCCGACATCCCGCTCAGCGGCGACGAGAAGCCCGGCGACGAAATCTTCTGCACCTATTGCGGCGCCCCGTGTGTCATCCAGGGCAAGGTCGATTCGCCCGCCTCATGGGAAGCCGAGGAAGACTTCTAGTCTCCGGCGCGCGGATCGCTCAATCGCGGTCGAAGATCGGCAGCCGGGCCTCGAGTTTCGCGAGCGGTTCCCCCGCGCGGTCGCGCTTCGAGAGCAGCGGCTCGGCGAGCGGCCAGCGCACGCCGATCGCCGGATCGTCCCATTGGATCGTGATCTCGTCCTGGGGCACGTACACGTCCGAGCACTTGTACTCGATCTCGGCGACGTCGCTCATCACGCAGAAGCCGTGGGCGAAGCCGCAGGGGATGTAGAGCTGGCGGAAGTTCTCGGCGGACAACTCGACGCCCACCCACCTGCCGAAGGTCGGCGAGCCGAGGCGGATGTCGACCGCGACATCGAATACCTCGCCCATCACGGCGCGCAGCAGCTTTGCCTGCGCGCGCGGTACCTGCGCGTGCAAGCCGCGCAGCGTGCCGCGTACCGAGCGCGAGAGATTGTCCTGCACGAAGGCGACGTCCACGCCGCCTTCGCGGTACTTGTTCTCGCCGTAGGTTTCGAGGAAGAAACCGCGCGCGTCGCGGTACACGTCCGGCTCGACGATCAGCACGCCGGGCAACTCGGTCGGGATGAACTTCACGAAGACTCTTCCTCGGCGAGCTGCACCAGATAGGAACCGTAGGGGGACTTTGCCAGATCGCGCCCCAGTTTGGCGAGTTGCTCGCGATTGATCCAGCCCTGCCGGAACGCGATCTCCTCGATGCTGGAGATCATCAGGCCCTGACGCTCCTGCACGGTGTGAATGTACTCGGACGCCTGCAGCAGCGACTCGTGGGTGCCCGTGTCGAGCCAGGCGATGCCGCGCCCGAGCAGCTCGACGCGCAGCTGCCCCCGCTTCAGGTACGCGAGGTTCACGTCGGTGATCTCGAGTTCGCCGCGCGGCGACGGCTCGAGCGCGCTCGCGATGTCGACGATCTGGTGGTCGTAGAAGTAGAGCCCCACCACGGCGTAGTGCGAGCGCGGCTTCTTCGGCTTCTCCTCGATCGTGAGCACGCGGCCCTGCGCGTCGAACTCGACCACGCCGTAGCGATCGGGGTCGCTCACCCAATAGCCGAACACCGTCGCGCCGGAGCGTTGCTGCGCCGCGCTCTCGAGCCGCTCGCCGAGGCCTTGGCCGTGGAAGATGTTGTCGCCCAGCGCGAGCGCGACGCCGTCGTTGCCGATGAAGTCGTGCCCGATCAGGAACGCCTGCGCGATGCCTTCGGGCCGTGGCTGCGCCGCGTACTGGATCGACATGCCCAGATGGACGCCGTCGCCGAGCAGCCGCTCGAAGCCCGGCAGGTCTTCGGGCGTACTGATCACCAGCACGTCGCGGATGCCGGTCCGCATCAGCGTCGAGAGCGGGTAGTACACCATCGGCTTGTCGTACACGGGGAGCAGCTGCTTGCTCACGCCCCGCGTGATCGGATGGAGCCGGGTCCCCGAGCCGCCCGCGAGCAGGATTCCCTTCATCGTCGGTCTCCGCCTCGTCGCCTGGTCCGCATGGGTGCCCGACCATAACAAAGCAGCCTCGTTCGCCCGGCCCGGTCGCGGCCGGCCGCGGAGTTGCGCCGTCCAGTTGCCGTCGGGCGGCGCGGCTGCGCCTCAAGCGCGGGGTCGCGGGCTGCCGATAGCGCCGCCGTGCGCATCTCGCTGCTGCGCGTCGCCCATGTCTTCCTCGCGCTCACCGCGGTCGTGGTGACGCTCGTCGTACTGCATGTCTGGGAAGTGGTCGTGCTGTCGCCCGCGACGCTGGTGCGGATCGCCGTGACCTATCTGCTGGTCAGCGCGCTGCTCGGTGTCACCGCAGCGGTGGGTCATTGGCAGCAAGGCGCGCCGCGCAATCGCGACGGCGATCGGCTCGTCGACTGAGATCGGCGCGCGGGAGGGTCGACCATGCTCGAATACCAGGTGATCTTGTACACGGAGGGTTCGCTCGCCGCGTTCCTCCCGGGCGGCGGTCGCGTCGATCCGCAGCGTTTCTCGGCGTTCATCAACGGGCACGCGAAGAAGGGTTGGCGTGTGGTGACGATGGAACGCGAGCAGCGCCGCACGCTGCTGTTCTGGTCGCGCGAGGCGTTCCTCGTCGTGATGGAGCGAGCCGCGCAGAGCGCCGCGCTTGCGAGCACGGCGTCTGCGCAGGCCGGCAAGCGCGTCGCGTAGGACGCCCTCGAAGTTCTAGGCGAGGCGGATCTGTCGGTCGCGCGGGTTCCCGACCACGCGCACGGAGCCCGAGGTGAGCATGAGCGCGACGGTCGCGACGACAACGCGCTCGTCGTCGGCCACCTCGGTGACCGCCCAGATCAGCTCCCACAACGTCACTTCCGGCACTTCACACTCCACATCGGTGGCAATCTCGGCGACGGCACGGGCGCTCATGGATTCCCCCTCTGCCCCTTCGCTGAGCACGATGCGTGCCAGCTTCTTCCAGCGGCCCAGCGAAATTTCGATGCAAGCCGAATTGCGCACGAAATCCACGTGTTCTGCCGTTCGCTCGCTGCAGCCCGGCGTCGCACCGCGAGCCGCGCTCCGACGGATTCCCAACGCCGGGTGTTCGATGTCGAACACCCGCCCCGCGTTCGCCAGTGCTCGGAACCTCCCTCGCCGCGGCGATACGCGAGCGCCTCGGCCATGGCTGCGGCTTCAACCCGCGACTCGCCTTCGAGGTCCGCGCTCGTCCGCGACGTGGGCAGGAGCCCGCGCGTCGAGTCGCTTGCGTTGCCTTCTTGCCGTTCCTGAGGATCCCGCGGAAGGCGCCCACACCGGATCTCGCTACGAGAGCTCGCCCGTCGAATCGCCATGGACGAAAGCACACTATGCGACTGGGAGCGTGGGACGAGGTGGACGAGCCGCCGGACGAGGACCCGGATCGGCGCGTTCATCACCTCGCCCACCGAGGGATGCGCGAGCGGCATCACGCGCGCGCGAATCTACAAGTAGATCCAATCGTTGTTACGTGATCGCCCGAGCCAAGCAAGGCCGGCGAGCCCTTCACTCTGCAATAGGTACATCTTGCCAGGTCGGATAGGCGAATCTGCTCGCGGCGAATCGGCCCGCGTGCTCAGCCCCGAGCGCAGGCGGTGGCCTCGCTCTTGCACTCCCGACGGGAGGAGGATCAAGAATGGCCGGCAAGGTTCGCTGCAAACACTCCGGATGCAAGTGCCAGACTGACAAGCCCAGTGGCTACTGCTCCGACGCCTGCTCCAAGCAGCAGGCGCCGGGCGGGAAGTGCGGCTGCGGTCACTCCGACTGCAAGTAGCTTGCCTCGGTTCGGCGGCGGCCGGCTCCGCGCGCCGAACCGACAAGCCGCTCTAATCGCCCAGCCGCCGCAGGTACAATGACCGAGAACAAGAAGGAAGGTGCAGATGGAGTGCAAGAACCTGGTTCTATTGACAGTTCTGGCGTTCGCCAGTTCACAGACGCAAGCAAGAGCGATCTCACTGGATTCTGCGGGCAGTTTTGGGCTGCTGGGCGGCACCGGCGTCTCCAATGCCGGCTTGTCGGAGATCAACGACGGCAATGTGGGCAGTTCTCCGACACCTGCGGTGAGCGGATTCCCGCCCGGGGTGGTCAACAACGGCATCCTGTTCACCACCGCCGACCCTGTGACGGCCCAAGCCCACACGGACCTGATCACCGCATACGCTGCAGCGCAGACCGCTCCGGGCGGCACGCCCGGACCTGCGGACCTGGGCGGAGTGAGCCTTGATCCGGGAGTTTATACCTATGCTTCGACGGCGCCGTGGACGGCCGGGACTCTAACGCTGAACGGTTTAGGCGATACCAACGCGGAGTGGATCTTCCAGATCGGCAGCGACCTGACGACGCCCGCCGGTGCCACGATGGTTTTGATCAATGGCGCGTCGCCGGATCATGTGTTCTGGCAGATCGGGTCCTCCGCGACTCTTGGGGCGGCCAACAACTTCGCCGGAAACATTCTCGCGCTGACGAGCATCACCCTCGGCGGCGGCACCCTGGACGGTCGGGCGCTGGCCATCAACGGACTTGTCTCGATTACCTCTGCGGAGACCGTAAACGCCCCGGAACCTGGCAGATTGCTGTCCTTCGGCTCCGCGCTGGTGATTCTGTTTGCCTTCAAGATGGCTCGTTCGGGGTTGAAGTTGCCCGGGATGCCGGCTCGCAGTTGAAGCATTCGGCTCGTCCGGATTTCCAGTGGGTTTCCGTCGGTGCGGCTGAGGGCTGGGCAGGGTGGGACCGGATCCCCCTACCGGATGCCTGACCTTGCCCCGCTTCCGTGTAGAGTTTCCGTAGTTCACCGCGCCTCGTCGCGCCGATACCCGAGCGCCTCCGCCATCGCTGACGCCTCGACGCGTCGCTCGCCCGAGAGATCCGCAATCGTCCGCGCCACGCGCAGCAGGCGGCGCGCACCGCGCGCCGAGAGGCGGAGCTTCTCGACCGCGCGACCGAGGAGCGCGCGGGCTTCGGTCGTCGCATCGACCAGCTCGTCGAGCGCGGCGTCCGGGATCTCCGCGTTGCTGCGGAATCCGCGCCCGTCGAGTCGCTTGCGTTGCTGTTCGCGCGCGGCGATCACGCGGCTCCGAACGGTGTCACTCGATTCGCCCGGTGC
>JAGSPS010000072.1 GCA_018262315.1 Deltaproteobacteria bacterium
CGTCCACTCCGGCCGCCACGGACCGAAACCGCCGAAGCGCATCGACGGATCGAGCTTCCAGCGCCAGCCGTCGGCGTCGTGCTGCGCGCCCGCTGCGACGAGATAGAGCAGCCACTCGTACGAGAGGCGCGGATTCATGCGCCCGCGTCGCCTCGCCAGGTCGGCCATCGTGCCCGGTTTTCGCTTCGCGGTGGCGACGATGCGGCGATGGTCGAGCCAGTCGGCCAGTTCCTTGGCGAGCAGCCGCGAGCGTTCGTGTTCAGACACGTCGGGGTGTCGAGCGCGCGACGGGAGACCGTCGATGTTCACGAGCTTGGAGACGCGGTGCGGGCAGGCGTCGGCGAGGTGCGTGAGCAGCGAGCCGCCCTTCGAATGCCCGATGACGGGAATCGCCTCGTTGCAGACGGAGTCGAGTACGTTGAGCGCGTCGCGTACGTCGGCGTCCCAGGTGTAGAGGGCGGCATGCTCCGAATCGCCGTGGCCGCGTTGATCCCACGAGACGACGCGGAAGCCGCCGGCGGCGAGCAGCGGCGCGAACACGTCGTAGGTGCGCGCGAAATCGAAGCCGCCGTGCGCGAGCAGCAGCGGCGGCGCCTGCTCGTCGCCCCACTCGTGGACCGCGATGCGGAGGCCGCCCGAATCCACGAAACGCCGTCGCGCCGGCGCCTGGGCGCCCGGATACGCGACGACTTCGGGGTCTGCTGCGACGGCCGACTCGCTCATCGGGCGCGCATTCTAGGGTTCCCGCCGCGGCGCGTCAGGCGTGCGCGCGTCGCCGTTGTTGGATCGCACAGAGGCCGTCTTCCTCGATCTCCAGCGGGATGTTGAGGCGGTTGTAGAAGTTCTCGACGGCGCCGAGGATCACGATCTCGGTGACTTCGCGCTCCGAGAAGTGCTGGCGCGCGCGCTCGAACGTTTCGTCCGAAACCGCCAGCGAGCGGTTCGCCTCGTCTGCGAAGGCGAGCGCGGCGCGCTCGCGCTCGTCGAAGAGCGAACTGCTGCGCCATTCGGGCAAGGCGTTCAGCTTGTCGAGGTCCACGCGCTCCATCAGCGCCGCCGCGCGCGCGATGTCGACACAGAAGCTGCAGTGGTTCTGCATCGCCACCCAGCTCGTCACGAGAAACCGCGTGGTCGGATCCAGCGCCATGCCGCGCTGCTGCAACTTGACCAGCGCGTAAGCCACGTCGTACATGCGCGGCACGCGGTCGTAGATCACGCGCGCGGGCGTGATCACCTTGCCGAGCTGTCGCTTCATCATCCACGCGGCGACGCGCGCCTTGAGCGTGGGCGGACGATCGACGGGTGCGAGTCGCATGGCTCGTTCTCCTGGGTGGCTCGTCTTCAAACCGGTGCGTGGGGGCGGGATCGACGCGACAGCCGCACCGCGATCGGCGCGAGCAGCAGCGCCGGCACGTAGACGCCGGGCAGGTCGAGCAGCCAGTGGTCGCCGTCGAGGAAGCCGCGCAGCGTGTCGAAGACGTGCAGAGCCGCGTGACCGCCGAGGAAGACGGTGCCGATGACGACCAGCGGCGGCCTCCAGCGCGGGACGAACGCCGCCCAGCCGAGGGCGAGCGCCACCGTCGCGAACGCGACGCCGATGTCGCGCACGAAGTGTTCGTTGTAGGGACCCGTGTCGGGCACGGCGGCCGGCAGGTCGCTGTACCAATGAGCGGGCCCCGCGAGCATCCAGACCGCATTGGCCGCGCTCGTCGCGGCGATCCCCGCGAGCAGCCAGAACATCGTATCGCGTCGCACGCTCATCACACTCTCCTCGGCACGCTCTGGAGGGCGGCGCTACGGCCGGGCCGGGCGCCTTGCCGCCGCACCCGAGCGGCCAAATGGGGAACAGCCGGATGTCGAGCGCCTCCGAAGCCTATGGGAGCCACTGCGGATTGGACAGACGCCAAGCGCGGCCAATCGGGCTTCGGCGCTCGTGCAGGGCGACTCGACGCGAAACAACTTGACGCCCGAACGACTTGACGCCCGGCACCTCATCCTGCGATCGGGAGGCGGACGCGGAACTCGGTGCCTTGGCCGAGTTTGGAGGCGACGTCGATGCGGCCGCCGTGGCGGCGCACGATCTCGTGGGAGATCGAGAGGCCGAGGCCGGTGCCCTCGCCGACCGGCTTGGTGGTGAAGAAGGGGTCGAAGATGCGCTCCAGGTGTTCGGGCGCGATGCCGCGACCGCTGTCGGCCACCGCGATCTCCACCGTGTCGTCCACGACCGAGGTGCGCACGCGCACGACGCCGGTTCCGTCGATCGCCTGGGCGGCGTTCACGATCAGGTTGAGGAACACCTGCTCGAGTTCGCGCCGCGCGCCCTCGATGAGCGGAACTTCGCCGTACTCGCGCTCGATTTGCGCCGAGCGTCGCAGCTGCGGGGCGGCGACGCGCAGCGCGCGGTCGAGCACTTCGTGCGGGTCGAAGCGCTCGCTTGCGTCGGCTCCTCCGTGCGAGAAGGCGCGCACGTCGCGCACGATCCCGGCCGTGCGCTCGACGCCTTCGAGCGAGTCGTCGAGCATCGCCGTGCCCTCGTCGAAGAGTTCGGCGAAGTCGAGCTTTGCGACGTCGCCGCGCCATGCGTCCGCGAGCGCCAGCCAGTGTTCGCGCAGCGCGCGTAGATTCGCACCGATGTAGGCCAGCGGGTTGTTGATCTCATGGGCGATGCCGGCGGCCAGCTCGCCCACCGCTGCGAGGCGCGCAGACGTGAGCAGGCGGCTGCGCAGGTTCACCACCTCGCGCAGATCGCGCACCACCAGCACGAGTCCCAGCAGCGCGCCCTGCTTGTCGCGCAGCGGTGCGGCGGAGATCGCCACCGGCACGCGTCGCTGCGCGGTTTCGAGATCGAATTCCAGCTCACGGAGGGCGTTCTCGGCGGTGAGCGTGATCCCGGGTAGGAACGACTGGAGCGGGCGATCGAGCAGCGCGGCGACGGGCAGGTCGAGCAGCGCGGCGAGGCTCGGGTTGGCGGCGCGGATGCGACCCTCGGGCGTCGCGAGCGCCACGCCCTCGGGCATCGCTTCGAGGATCTGGCCGGCGAACGTCTTCGGCGCGAGCAACGAGAACCCGAAGCGGTGCATGCTCCAGGTGACCAGTGCGCCGAACACCGCGAACGACGCGACACCGAGGCGCGGCAGCGGGATGCCGAGCAGCGGAAGCAGTCCGTCGGTCGTCGAGCCGATCATCAGCGGGATGCCGACACCGGTTCCGAGCCATGGAGTCTGATGCGTCTCGGCGGGCGACGCGCCGCCGCGCAGGTCCTGCAGCGCCGCAAAGATTCCCGCCGACGAGGTCAGCACCGTGAACGTGTACCAGAGCCAATAGGCCGGTCCGGTGAGATAGGCATAGCCCCAGGGCACGCGCGCCATGCCCTCGGTGATCCACGGACCACTCGCCAAGAATGGCTCCGTCCACTCCGCCAGCAGGAAGAGCGCAGCGCCCGCGTACGCGAACGGCACCACCCTCCGCATCGGGTGTGTGCTGCGCTGCTCGGCCGCGAGGAACAGGTGCATGCACACGGGGCCGACGGCGATCCAGCCCGGCGCCGAGATGCGCAGCACCGCAAGCGCGGTCACGGGGTCGGGAGCCAGCGTCCAGAGCGCCTCGCCGATTCCCCACCAGCTCCCGCCGAGCAGCAGCGCCGCGGCGCATCGATGCGGCGTCGCGTCCCGGTCGCGCGCGAGGATCAGCACGCCGAACACCAGGCAGGCGAGGGCGGAGATCAGCGGTAGCAGGAAGTAGAGATTCACGTGGCGGCGCGCTCCGCACGCGGCATCGACCCGCCGAAGCTGCAACTTGACGCGGCCGCTACGTTCCCGCGCCCATGGAGTTGCACCGACCGTCTGGGCGCCGCGCGCTGGGTTTCGCCCTCGCTTCGACGACGATGCTGCTCTGGGGCGTGCTGCCGCTGGTGCTGCGCCGCGTGCTGCGCGACGTCGACGCCGCCTCGCTGACGGGTTTCCGCTTCGCGACCTCGGCATTGGCGCTCGGCGCGTTGCTCGCGGCGAGCGGTGGCCTGCCCGCACTCGGGAGCCTGCCGCGCAGCGGCGCGCGGCTGCTGATCGTGGCGACGCTCGGACTGGCGGCCAACTACATCGGCTTCCTGCTCGGCCTCGATCACACCTCGCCCGCCAACGCGCAGGTGTTGATCCAGCTCGGACCGCTGCTGCTCGCGCTCGGCGGGCTCGTGGTGTTCCGCGAGCGCTTCGCGCCGGCGCAGTGGTTCGGCTTCGCCGTGCTGGTGATCGGCCTCGGCGCCTTCTTCGCGTCGCAGCTCGCCGCGCTGGGACGCGAGAGCGACCGCTACCTGGCGGGCGTTGCGTGGCTCGGTTTTGCCGCGCTGACCTGGGCGATCTACGGCCTCGCGCAGAAGCAACTGTTGCAGGCGCTCTCGTCGCAGGGCGTGATGCTCTGCATCTACGTGGGCTGCGCGCTGTGCTTCGCCCCCTGGGCGAAGCTGGCGTCGTTCGCGGCGCTGACGCCGTGGACCTGGGCACTGCTCGCGTTCTGCTCCGCCAACACGCTCGTCGCGTATGGCGCATTTGCCGCCGCGCTCCAACACTGGGAGGCGTCGCGGGTATCGGCCGTGCTCGCGCTCACGCCGCTCGCGACGCTGGCATTCTCGGTCGCCGCGGCACGCCTCGCGCCCGCGCAGGTCGCGACCGAGCAGCTCTCCGCGACGAGCTGGGCCGGCGCGGCGCTGGTCGTCGCGGGATCGCTGCTGACGGCGCTGGGTCGCTCGTCGCGAGGCTCCAGGGCGCGGCTCGAAGCCGCGCGCAGCGGACCGCGTCAGCGGCCGTCGTAGTGGCGCTCCTGGTTCTTCTCGTACAGGTAGCCGCCTGCCGCGCCGCTAGCGCCGCCGATCGCCGCGCCGGTCCCAGGGTGGCCGTAGATGCCGCCGATCAGCGCGCCCGCCGCAGCGCCGATCGCGCCGCCGGAGAGCGCGCGCTGCTCGGTGCGCGACATGCCCGCGCAGCCCGTCGCGAACGAGCCTGCAGCAAGAGCCATCGCCAGGAACGACGCCACGAATACACGCTTCATCTCACGCCCCCTTCGCAGCAACGAATCGGCCGCCCGGGGGCGGCGCGACAGGGGAAGCGTACGCAGGCTGCATGGCGGACCGATGAATGAAGACGGGATGAACGCTTGGCGCGGGGATCTGCACGGAGCGCCCGCGCGCAACGCGGCGGAAGCTGGCTCGCAGCGTTCTCAGCTTCGCTTCGCGAGCAGCGCCGCGACCGCGATGCGCGTGCCGGGTAGCGCGCCGAGTTCGAGCGCATCGCCGGAATTGCGGATGCGCGTGTCGCGGTAGAGCGCGATCGCGGGATCGCGCATCACTTCGACCAGCGGTTCGCGCAGGTTCACGATCCAGTACTCGGGGCGACACGCGCAAGCTAGTGCTGATCGACTAGACCTGACGAGGCGGAATCACCGCTCATGTCCTGCGACCGCGCCGACGGTGACTGCGCCCGGTCACTCGTCGCGCCGCGCCGCCTGCGCGATCGCCGCTTCGATCGCCGCGCGCGAGCGCGCGAGCGTCCCGTCCTGGAACGCGATCGTCGCGAGCAGCCCCGGGGCGGCGGCGATGGCGCCCGCCTTCCAGACGCCGAACTCGTGCACTCCCGTGCGGCCTTCGGGTTCGCCCTCGCACAGATGCGCGAAGCGGCGCACGTAGCGCTGCGTGAAGGCGGGCGAGTGCGTCCACCACGCGCGCTGGAAGAGTCCGAAGCAGGCGAGCAGGGCGTCGTAGTCGTACTCGCCCGCGAGCAGCAGGTTGGGGATCGCGGCGTGCAGGCGCTCGGCGAGCGCGCGGTAGCCGTCGAACACGGCGTGGTCGGGGTCGTTGACCCAGATCTCGGTGGTGTCGAGGAAGACGGCGTCGAAACCGAAGCGCGTCGCCAGCGACTCGATCTGCCCGGCCAGTTCGTCGCGCCAGCCGGGATGCCCCGGGTTGAGCCACGCCTGCCAGCCGGTGTCGTGCGCCCGCGAGAGATCCCAGTCCGGGGTGTTGCCGTGGAAGCGATTGCCGGTGGCGCTCTTCAAGCGTGCGCGCGGGTCGAAGTCGCGGAAGCGCGGCAGCCAGGCGTTCACGCAGTTGGCGCCGAACATCGGCATCAGGTGGATGCCGAGCGCGCGTGCGCCGTCGCAGAGCTTCGCGAAGCCCGCGTCGCCGCCAAGCTGCGGTTCGGCTCGGTACTCGCCGTATTGCCAGTAATAGCGACCCTCCCAACCCGGCAGGTACGCGAGGACGCGTCGGGGCTCGATGCGCGCCGCGACAAAGCGAAGTACCTCCAACATTGCGTCGTAGTCGAGAAGGGCGCGACCCGTCCAGTGCATGCCGTGCAGCACCACCACCAACGAGAGGTCGCGCGCCCACGCCGGGACGTCCCTGCGCTCCGCGAACGGCTGCAACCCGAACGCCCGTTCCACGAAGGCGATATGCTCGGCTTCCGTCGCGCGCGGCTCGCCGCCGCGATCGACGACGAAGTCGGGCGTCTCGATCGACGTCGCGAAGCGCGGCGCCTCCTCCTCGTGGATCAGCTCGACGGCGCCGCGCCCGGCGAAGTCGCCGACGCGTTCGCGGTAGAGTGCGAAGCGTTTCTCGCGCACACGCGCATCTTCGGCGCGCAGCGCGAGGAGCGCATCGCCCGCGCGCAGCCACAGCAGCGGTGTGGGTAGGCGCATCGGGTAGCCGAAGAGTTCGCCGTGATCGGCGACTGCGGTGAAGCTCGCGCCGTCGGCCGAGACGGCGAGGGCGGGATCGAGGTCACGCAGCAGAACCTTCGCGCAGCGGAGCTTCGCCGGCGCGGAGGCGCGCACGCGCAGTCGCACGCAGTCGCCTCCCGCGTCCTCCACGTCGAGTTCGAGCGAGCCCGCGGCGGATTGCTGTCCGCCCGCGCAGCGCAGCCCGCCCGCGACGACTCGCACGCGGCGCTCCGCTCGTTCGATGCGCACGCGATCGGGATCGACGCCGTAAAGGTTCTCAATCGTCACGAGCTGCGCCGAGACCCGCAGCCCGAAGCACTCGAAGACGGGATCGCCAAGATCAAAGCTCGCAAAATGCATGCGCCGCACGATAGCCGGTGCCGGGCGTCAAGTTATTGCGCTGTCAGGTTGCTGGGGGGGGCGGAGCTAGATCGAGTAGTCCTCGCTGAAGACGCGCGACTCGTTGGGGCGCACGTATACCGCGTCCTCGCGCGTGAGTGCGAGGCGACGCTGCTGTTCCTGCGAGATCTCCGCCTGCACGAGATCGCCGAACTCCGTCACCAGCTCGACCTTCACGGTCGGGCCGGCGACGTGGACGCGCTGCACACGGGCGCTCACGGCTCCGTCGCCGATCGGACGCCGCGTGATCTCGACCGCGTGCGGCCGCACGTAGATCCCGCCGTGTCGCGAATCCTCGGCGCGCTCGTGGAAGATGTTCACGTCGCCCAGGAACTCGTAGACGAAGCGCGTCGCGGGCTCGTGGTAGACCTGCTCGGGCGTGCCGACCTGCTCGATCCGTCCCTGGTTCATCACGACCACGCGATCCGCCAGCTCGAGCGCTTCTTCCTGGTCGTGGGTGACGAAGACGCTCGTGATGTGCAGCTCGTCGTGGAGCTGGCGCAGCCAGCGGCGCAGGTCCTTGCGCACGCGCGAGTCGAGCGCGCCGAAGGGTTCGTCGAGCAACAGCACGCGCGGCCGAACCGCGAGCGCGCGTGCCAGCGCCACGCGCTGGCGCTGGCCGCCCGAGAGCTGCGACGGCAGCCGCTCGGACATGCCGTCGAGCTGCACCAGTCGCAGCAATTCGTGGACGCGCTCCCGGATCTCGCGCGTGCTCGGACGCTCGCGCCGCGGCCGCACGCGCAGCCCGAAGGCGACGTTCTCGAAGACGTTCATGTGGCGGAACAGCGCGTAGTGCTGGAACACGAAGCCCACGCGCCGATCCCGCGCGCTGCGCTCCGTGGCGTCCTCCCCGTCGAAGAGCACGTTGCCGGCGTCGGCGAACTCCAGTCCCGCGACGATGCGAAGCAGTGTCGTCTTGCCCGAGCCGGACGGCCCGAGCAACGCGACCAGCTCGCCCTCCTTGACCTCGAGGTTCACCGCGCGCAACGCGGTGAAGGTTCCGAAGCTCTTGGTGATGCTGCGCGCTTCGATGCTCATCCGTGCCCCACTCAAAGCGCGCGCGACGCGCGTCCCATGCGCCATTCGAGGACGCGCTTCACGACCAGCGTCACCACCGCGAGCAGCGCGAGCAGCGATGCCACCGCGAAGGCCGCTGCGCCCTGGTACTCGTTGTAGAGGATCTCGACGTGGAGCGGCATCGTGTTGGTCTGTCCGCGGATGTGCCCGGAAACAACGGAAACGGCGCCAAACTCGCCCATCGCGCGCGCGTTGAGCAGCACGATTCCGTAGAGCAGGCCGAGGCTGATGTTCGGAAGCGTCACGCGGCGGAAAATCTGGAAGCCGCTCGCGCCGAGCGACACCGCCGCCTCTTCCTCTTCCGTCCCCTGCTCCTGCATCAGCGGGATCAGCTCGTGCGCGACGAAGGGGAAGGTGATGAAAGTGGTCGCGATCACGATTCCCGGTATCGCAAAGATGATCTTCACGCCGTGCAGGGTGAGCCACGGGCCAAGAAGTCCCTGAGCGCCGAAGAGCAGCACGAAGATCAGCCCCGAGACGACCGGCGAGACCGCGAAGGGCAGGTCGATCGCCGTGATCAGCAGCGACTTGCCGCGAAACTCGAACTTCGCGATCGCCCAGGCGGCCGCGACGCCGAAGACCGCGTTGACCGGGACGGAGATCGCGGCGACCAGCAGCGTGAGGCGCATTGCGGCGAGCGCCATCGGGTCGGTGATCGCGTCCAGGTAGACGCCGATTCCCTTCGAGAACGCCTGCCCGAAGACGGTCACGAGCGGCAGCAGCAGGAAGAGGCCGAGAAACAGCAGCGCGACGCCAATCAGCAGCCCGCGTACCCAGGGCGGGTCGGCGACGGCGCTCGCTGTTCGCGGGGGGGGCGGCACGTCCGCGAGGGTCCAGTCTCTTCCTGCGGAGGCGCTCGTCATGCCGGCTCCTCCCCCGCGCCCGCGAATCGCCGCGTTCCGTAGCGCTGCAACGCATTGATTCCGAGCAGCATCGCGAACGAGAGTACGAGCAGCACCGCAGCGATTGCCGTGGCGGCGCCGTATTCGTACTGCTCGAGTTGCGTGACGATCAGAAGTGGCGCGATCTCGGTCTTCATCGGCATGTTGCCCGAGATGAAGACGACCGAGCCGTATTCGCCGAGCGAGCGCGCGAAGGCGAGCGCGAAGCCGGTGACGAGTGCGGGCCAGAGCGTCGGAAACAGCACGCGCCGAAAGGTCTCGAAGCGGTTCGCACCAAGGCTGGCGGCCGCTTCCTCCAGTTCCGGCTCCAGGTCCTGCAGCACCGGCTGCACCGTGCGCACCACGAAAGGCAAACCGATGAAGATGAGCGCGATGGTGATGCCGAGCGGCGTGTAGGCGACCGGGATGCCGAACGGCTCGAGGTAGCGGCCGAGCCAGCCGTTCTTGGCCAACAGCGTCGTGAGCGTGATGCCGGCGACCGCCGTCGGCAGCGCGAAGGGAAGGTCGACGAGCGCGTCGAGCGCGCCGCTACCGGGGAAGCGGTAGCGCACCAGCACCCACGCCACGACGAGCCCGAACACCGCATTCGCCGCCGCCGCGGCGAACGAAGCGCCGAACGAGAGCCGGTACGCCGCGAGCGCACGCGGCGATCCCACCGCGGCGAGGAACTCGGCCGCCGTGAGCGACGCCGACTTCACGAAGAGTCCCGCCAACGGGATCAGGATCAACAGGCACAGATAGGCGACGCTGAAACCGAGTGTCAGGCCGAAGCCCGGCAGCACCGATCGCTTGGTTCGCAGCAGGCCCATGCAGCGCTGACTCAGTTGCCCGGTTGATAGACCTGGTCGAAGATGCCGCCCTCGGCGAAGAAGCGCGCCTGCGCCGGCTTCCATCCGCCGAATTTCTCCTCGATGGTGAAGAGCTTCAGCTTCGGGAACTTCGCCGCGTACGTCTCGGCGACGGCCGGGTCGCTCGGGCGATAGTGGCGCTTGCCGATCACCTGCTGCGCTTCGGGGGAATAGAGGTACTGGAGGTAGGTCTCCGCCACTCCCGTCGTGCCCTTGCGCCGCGCGACGGTGTCGACGAGCGCGACGGGCGGCTCGGCGAGGATGCTCTCGGACGGCACGACGATCTCGTATTCGCCGTGGCTGAGCGTCTCGAGCGCGAGCAGCGCCTCGTTTTCCCACGCGATCAGCACGTCGCCGATGCCGCGTTCGACGAAGGTGGTGGTCGAGCCGCGCGCGCCGGTGTCCATCACGACCGCGTTCTTGTAGATGCCGCGCAGCAGTTCGCGCGCCTTGGCCTCGTCGCCGTTCCACTTGTCGAGGGCGTAGCCCCAGGCGGCGAGGAAGTTCCAGCGCGCGCCGCCGGATGTTTTCGGATTCGGCGTGATCACGCCGACACCCGGCTTGGCGACGTCCTCCCAATCATGGATCCCCTTCGGGTTTCCCTTGCGCACCAGCAGGACGATCGTCGAGGTGTACGGGCAGCTGTTGTTCGGCAGCCGCTTCTGCCAGGTCTTTGGAATCAGGTTGCCCTTCTCGAAGAGCGCGTCGACGTCGCCGGCCAGCGCCAGCGTGACGACGTCGGCTTCGAGGCCGTCGATCACTGCGCGCGCCTGCTTGCCCGAGCCGCCGTGCGACTGCTGGATCTCGACCTTCTCGCCCTTCGTCTCCTCCCAGTGCTTGGCGAAGAGCGCGTTGTACTCGTCGTAGAGTTCGCGCGTCGGGTCGTAGGAAACGTTGAGGAGCGTCTTGTCGGCGCGCGCGGTCGCTCCGCTCACGGCGAAGGCGAACACGAGGCTGGACAGCAGCAGCGACGATCGCTTGGAACGCATCGAATGGAACTCCTCTCGGGGCCTGTTGGTTCAACTGAGTCCTAGTAGTTCAACTGGAAGCGCGTGCTGACGAGGTCCGCGGCGTCGCGGTTCCCGCCGTCGGGCGCGCCGCCGTCGAACCAGGTGTGCTCGTAGTTCACGCCGAACTCGAGGAAGCGATTCAGGTACCAGTTGACGCCGAGCGTGGCGCCCTGAGCTTCGCGCGAGGACTTGTCCGGGTTGGCAAAGCCCTTCTCGAAGGCTTCCCCGTCGATCGACAGCTGGTCGTAGCGCGCCGCGTCTTCGAAGGCGCCCCAGGTGCTCTTCGGTCCGCGGACTGCAGGAAGTAGCCATCCGGTCCGGCGCCGATCACCGGCGCCGGTCGCTTGCTCGCCGCGGCTTCGTCCTGCACTTCCAGCTCTCGCTCGAGGATTTGGACCTCCTGCTCGAGGTCCTTCACGTACACCGATTGGTTTTCGAGCTTCTCGATGCGCTCGAGCAGCTCGGCGTTGGTCGGTTCCGCGGCCTTCGCGGCTCCTCCCAACGTGGCAACCAGCGCGACTGCAATCGCGGCCCCACCCGTTCTCGACATCCCGGCTCCCCGATGGCCCCGCCAGTGCAATTCGCGGGTGGCCGTGGCTGGAGCAAGGCATATGCCAGCGCTCTGGAGCCTTCTCGGAGCCTTTTGCCAGAAAACCATCAAATAACACGGTAAGTTTCCAGTAAAATTGATGGATGACCATGGAATACTACGGTATGCAATCACATATGACGGAAGAGGATCACGACACGGAGCGGTTCGCTTCGCTCCTCCTCGACGTCTGGCGCGAGGGCTGCCGGCACATCGAGATCGAGGAATCGCTCGCCCGCGTCGCACCGCTGCTGGCGCGACGACTGCCGCTCGACCTGGTGCTGGTGCGCCGCGTCGACGCGGGTCGCGGCTACATCGAGACCGTTGCCGCGGCGGCGTGTCGGTCGGGCGCGGTGCCGCACAGCGTGCGCACGGAACTCGAGGCGTCGCAACTCGAGTCGCTCGTCGCGTGGGCGCACGAAGCCAAGGTCGTGCACCGCAGCGCGCGCGCACTTGCGGAACGCTTGCCGGGTCTGCTGCCCGAAGACTTCGACGGCGACATCGTCGCGGGACCGCTCACCGGCGAAGAAGGCGCCATCGGCATCCTGATCCTCACGTCCAATGGCCCGCGCCGCTTCGACGCGGAGCACGTTGCGGTGGTGCAGGCGCTGCTCGACCCGTTCGGCGTGGCGCTCGAGAACGACCGCCGCGTGCGCTCGCTCGCCACGCAGCAGGCCGCGGCCGAAGCCGACCGCGCGTCGTTGCTGTCGCGCCTCGGCCGGCAGGATCTGCAAGAGACGATCGTCGGCGCCGAAGCCGGCTTCCGTCCGGCGATGGAGCGCGTGAATCTGGTGGCGCCGTCGGACGTGCCGGTGCTGATCTTGGGTGAGACCGGCTCGGGCAAGGAAGTCGTCGCGCGTGCCATCCACCTGCGATCGCGGCGCGCAAACGGGCCGTTCCTGCGCGTCAACTGCGGCGCGATCCCGGCGGGCCTGATCGACTCTGAACTCTTCGGCCACGAGCGCGGCTCGTTCACCGGCGCCGCCGTGCAGCGCAAGGGCTGGTTCGAGCGCGCCGACGGCGGAACGCTCTTCCTCGACGAGGTCGGCGAACTGCCGCCGCAGGCGCAGGTGCGTTTGCTGCGCATCCTCCAGGACGGCAGCTTCGAACGCGTGGGCGGTCAGCGCCCGCTCCACGTCGACGTGCGCATCGTCGCCGCGACGCATCGCGATCTGCAGGCGATGGTCGCCGACGGCGCGTTCCGCGATGACCTCTGGTATCGCATCGCGGTGTTCCCGATCCAGTTGCCGCCGCTGCGCGAGCGTCCCGAGGACATCCCGGCGCTCGCCACGCACTTCGCGCTGCGCGCGGCGACGCGCTTCGGAACGCCGCCGCGCATTCCGCAGCCCGAAGACATGGACCTGCTAGTCGCCTATCCGTGGCCCGGCAACGTGCGCGAGCTGGCCTCGGTGATCGAGCGAGCCGTGATCCTCGGCGACGGCCGTACGCTCGAGGTGGCGACCGCGCTGGGCGCCGGCATGCCTGTACGCGTGTCGCAGATCTCGCAGCGGCCGAGCCCCGGCTCCGATCCCTTCACTTCGACCGAAGCGGGCTCCGAAGCGTTCGCGACGCTCGACGTCGCGATGCGTCGCCACATCGAGGCGGCGCTCGAACGCACACGCGGCCGCGTCGAAGGGCGCCGTGGAGCCGCAGCGCTGCTCGGCATCAACCCGCACACACTGCGCGCGCGCATGCGCAAACTCGGGATCGCGTGGGATCGCTATCGCGAGGAGTGAGCGGTTCCCCCGGCGATCCGTCACGCGAACAACTTGACGCCCGGCTTCTCGGCAGGCGCTCGCCAGCAACGCCGCAAATCCACCGCGCTACCCGCCCAGGCTGCACGCCGGTTGCTTTGGGGACGTTCCTGAAGGCAACAAAGGCAACGAGCAGGAACGTCTCCAAGGCAACGGGGAGTCTCAAGGGGGTGGGGGGAGAGCCCGAAACGGGAGGGGGCCGTGGGCTCCGGCGCTGGAAAAGGCGGGGGCTCTGCTCTTGGGTTTGCGCTTCACCGTTACTGCCCGGCTGCTGCTCACCCTGGCTGGGCTCGCGGCGTTCACCAGTGCACTGGTCGTCGGCGTGCAGGAGCGCACGCTCTCTCGCGACCTCGAGAACGCCGCGGCGCGCCGTCTCGACCGCGCCGCTCACGCGTCCGAACAGCTCGTGCGCGGCCACCTCGCCGCGCTCGACGAGCGCTACCGCGCGATCTCGGGCACGCCGCAGTTCCGTGCCAATCTCGAAGTCGAGCATCCGCCGACGTTGGCGTTCTACGCACAACAGCTCGGCGAGCAGCAGGGCGCGACGGCGATCGCGTTCGTGGACCGCTCGGGCCAGGTGATCGCGAGCAGTGGGGACGCCGCGCTCGCCGAGCGCGCGTTGGGGGCGCGCGGCGGCGAGTTGATTGCGGCTTTCGGTGTGGCGCAGGCGGCGATCGCCGTGGCGATCCGCAACGGCGGCGAGGAAGTCGGCCGCCTGGTCGCCGTCGAACCGATCCGCGCGGCGGTCCTCGCAAATTGGTCGGACTTGTGCGGCGCCGAGGTTTCGTTCGAAGCCGCGAGCAGATCGAAGCCGCACGCCCTCGTGCGCGAGGTGCGCCGCTTCGACGGCCTCGAACTGCGCGTCACCGCATCGCTCGATAGC
>JAGSPS010000294.1 GCA_018262315.1 Deltaproteobacteria bacterium
GAGGGCAACGATCTGCTCTCGACACGCCTCGCTCGCGGCAACGATCTCTTCTTCCACCTCGAAGCGTCGCCGGGAAGCCACGTGGTGCTGCGCACCGAAGGTCGCAGCGATCCGCCTGCCGAGGCGGTGCTCGAGGCGGCGGAGATGGCGGTGCACTTTTCGAAGCACCGAAAGGTGACGGAGGCGCAGGTGACCGTGGCGCCGATCAAGGGTGTCTCGAAGCCGCGCGGCGCGAAGCCGGGTCTCGTCTACGTGACGGGTGGCAAGTCGCTGCGCTTGCGGCGCGATCCGCGCCGCCTCGAGCGTGTGCTCGCGAGTCGCAGCGACGCGAGCGACAGCGAGTAGCGGAGCCTCAAGGATCCGCGCGCGGGCGCCGATGTCCTCCCGGATCGTTTCCGCCCGGGAGGGGCCTGCTTGGCGCTCTTCGCTCTGCTGGGGATCTCGCTGTTCGCGGTCGCGAGCTTCGCGGTCGGCTGGCGGCTGCTCTGGCTCGCCCACCGCACGGGGCTGCTCCCCGAGAAGCTGATCGGCGGATCGCTCTTCCTCGCCGGCGGCATCGGCACCGCGCTGCTGATCGTCTCCGGCTTTGCCGGGCCTGCGCGCGGCGTCTTTTCGACCGCGGCGATGTTCGCGATCGACTGCGGCATCACGGTGCTCGGGGTCTTCACCTGGCGGGTGTTCCGGCCCGGTCTGGTCGGCGCGACCGTCGTCGCAACCTGCACCGCGCTGCTCTTCCTGTCCTTCGCGAGCGACTGGGTGTCGGGCCACTATCTCGGAGTGCGCCGCTCCGGCTTCTCGATGACGGCCGACTACGTCGGGCGCTTCGCGATGTATGGCTGGGCAAGCTTCGAGACGCTGCGCCAGGCCACGCTGGCTCGCCGGCGCGTGCGAATCGGGCTCACCGAGCCGCTCGTCGCGAACCGCTTCCTGCTCTGGGGCGTCAGCACGCTCGCGGCAAACGGCATCTGGGCCTACTCGCTGTGGAGCGAAATCGCGGAGGTCGGCGACACGACCGAGTTCTACCTGGTCGCGTCGGTGCTCGGGATCACCTGTGCGCTCGCAATCTGGTTGGCGTTCTTCCCGCCGCAGCTGTATCGGCGGCGCTTCGCGACGAACGGCGCTTCCGCCTGAATCTCAGCGTCCCTGGAACACCGATGTGCGTGTCTCGCGAATCGCCGCGAGGGCTTCCCGGTGGTCTTCGCTCTGGTTGGTCGCGATCTCCAGCGCCGTCGCGACGTCGAAGGCGCGCGCGGGGCCGAGCACCAGCGGCCAGATCGCGGTGCCGTCGTCGCCGGCGATTATGCCGACCCGCACGTGCGCGTCGGCATCGAGGCTGTGTCGGCCATGAAGATGACGTCGCAGAGCAGTGCGATCGATGCGCCGAGGCCCGCCGCTGGTCCGTTCAGCGCGCCATTGGCCCAGGCCGCGACGATCGGCACCTCGACGTCGAGCAGGTCCCCAGAGGATCTGATTGCCGTCGCGGTGCACGGTGTCGAGCTTCTCGAGCCCCTGGAGTTCGGGAAACCACGCGAGGTCGCCGCCGGCACGGCAGGCGCGCTTGGGGCCGGTGAGGAGGACGGCGCGTGCGGCGTCGGCGGGTGTTGCGAGGTCGAGGTGTGTCCCTCGAGTCCACAGCCAGGTCACTTCGAGGACCGTCCCCTTTCTCCACTTGAGCTGCGCGCCCGAGCGGCTTAGCCTGCTGTCCTCTAGCAAGGAGATTCGTCATGGCGAAGTACTTGTGGACCCGACTCGGCGTGGCAACGCTGGTTCTGTTTGCGGCGTCCGCCATGGCGCGTGCCGAATCGCGAGACGCGCTGCAGACGCGCGCCAAACAGCTGTTCGGCGTGCTGCCTGCGGAGGCGCCGAACCCGGCCAATCCGGTCACCGATGCAAAGGTGGAACTCGGGCGCCTGCTCTATTTCGATCCGCGGGTCTCGAAGGGCCAGGAGATCTCCTGCAACAGCTGTCACCAACTCGACAAGTTCGGCGTCGACAACGAAGCCACCTCGCCTGGACACAAGGGACAGCGCGGCGCCCGCAACTCGCCGAGCGTCTACAACGCCGCCTTCCACGTCGCGCAGTTCTGGGACGGTCGCGCCGCCGATGTCGAGGAACAGGCCAAGGGCCCCGTGCTGAACCCGGTCGAGATGGCGATGCCCGACCCCGACCACGTGCTCGGCGTGCTGCGGTCGATCCCGGGCTATGCACCGCTCTTCGCCAAGGCGTTCCCGGGCGAGAAGGATCTCATCAACTACGACAACTTCGGCCGGGCCGTCGGCGCCTTCGAGCGCAAGCTCACGACGCCGTCGCCCTTCGACGCGTTCCTCGGCGGCAAGCTCGACGCACTCTCCGATGCCGAGGTCGCCGGTCTCGCGAAGTTCATCGAGGTGGGCTGTCCCACCTGCCACGCGGGTCCGACGGTGGGCGGCCTGATGTTCCAGAAACTCGGTCTCGTGAACCCCTACGAGACCAAGGACCTCGGCCGCTACGAAGTGACCAAGAAGGAGAGCGACAAGCACTTCTTCAAGGTGCCGTCGCTGCGCAACAGCGCGAAGACCGGTCCCTGGTTCCACGACGGCAGCGTTCGGTCGCTGGACGAGGCGATCCGGCTGATGGCGTGGCACCAGCTCGGCAAGAAGCTCGAGCCGGCCGACATCGCGTCGATCGCCGCGTTTCTGAATAGCCTGACCGGCAAGCCCGACGCGACCTACATCGCGGCACCGAAGCCGCTGCCGAGCGGTCCGAAGACGCCGAAGCCCGATCCGACCTGAGGGCTACGCGGCCGATCCGACCTGAGGGCTACGCGGCCGATCCGACCTGAGGTCTTCCGCAGCGTGCGCGCTACGAGAGGTCGAGGTCGCCTCGGCGCGCGAGGTCGAGGAAGGCGCGCACCACGTGCGGGTCGAACTGGGTGTTGCTGCCGGTTTCGATGCGGCGGATCGCCTCGTCGCGCTCCACGGGGTCCTTGTAGCTCGAAGCGCTCGTCATCGAGTCGAAGGCCTCCGCGAGGCCGATGATGCGCGACTCGAGCGGGATGGCGTCGCCGGCGAGTTGCTCCGGGTAGCCGTTCCCGTTGAACCACTCGTGGTGGTGTAGGACGAGCGGCGCCACTTCCTGCCAGAGCTGGATCGGCGCCAACATCCGGTGACCGAGCGTCGGGTGCTGGCGCGCGATGCGCGGCTCGTTCATGCGCTGCGGGTCGATGCGCAGCATGCCGACGTCGTGCAGCAGCGCGGCGAAGTGCAGGCGCTGGCGATGCGCCTCGTCGAGTCCCAACTCGCGACCCATGCGGTTCGAGAGCTGCGCGACGCGCCGTGCGTGGCCCGCCTGCAAGTCCATGTGTGTATCGAGCGCCGCGACCAGGATGTCGGTGACGTGCGCGAAGAAGTTGCGCTGCGAATCCACGAGCTGCGCGCGCCGTGCCGCGACGGAGCATTGCTGCGCGAGCGTCGTGAGCGAACGCAGGTCGGCCTGCTCGAGAGGTCGTTCGGGTGCGGCGAGGACCGCGATCGCGCCGACCGCTTCGACCGGGAGCAGAACGCCGGCGCCGTAGGCATCGCTGCGCGAGTGTGTCGCTCCCCAGACGACCGCGCGTCCTTCGGCGAGCGCCTGGCTGAGCAGGTCGCCGAGGCGCGCTTCGAGCGGCGTGAAGAGTGCGCGGTCGCCGGCTGCGGCTTCGAGCTTGGGCGCGCCGCCGGTCGGCATCGTCACGAAGAAGGCCGCCTGCGCGACGGCGAGGCGTTGCGCGCAGTTGACGGCGGCGGTCGCGACTTCTGTTTCGTGCTGCGCGGAAGCGAGTCGCGCGGATGCTTCGAGCAGCGCTTCGAGGCGCCGGTTGTCGCCGCGCATGCGCGCGACGGTCTGCAGCGTCACGCGACGGAGCAGCAGGAACGCGCCCGCCGAGAGCAGGCCGATCGAGAGCGTCAGCGCGACGAGGCCGAGCTTCCAGGGACCGTCGGGCAGCACGGGCAGCACGTACTGGCTGAGCACGTAGCCGAGTGCGAGGAGCGGAACGATGGCGCCGAGGAAGTAGGCGACGAAGGCCGCCCGATCGAGCGGCTGCGAGACGATGGACATCGGATTGGTCGAAGGACGCATCCCAGCTCGCTCCGCGCGTCTGCGCAACAGGTGCTATCGGCCGGATCGGCCGCACGCTGAAGCAAACAGAGTCGTGGGCGTTCCGCCCCGGGGCGGGGGGGTCCGCTCAGAACGTGTAGCGGACGTTGAGATTCATCTCGTCGCGCTCGCGCAGCGCGCTGAGGCCGTTCTCGACGGCGTCCTGGTAGGCGTTGTGGCC
>JAGSPS010000295.1 GCA_018262315.1 Deltaproteobacteria bacterium
ATGCGCTCGTCGTCGTCGAGGAGCCCGAGGCGGCTCACGAGCGACTCATGCATTTCGGCGAGGAAGCGCTGCAAAGCTTCGCTTCCGCGCACGCGGCGGGTCGCGTCGTCGCGTCGCCGGACGAGCTGCTGCTCTCGACGGACGCGGTGGAACAGGCGCTCGCGAGTCGCGTACCGGTCGCGCTCGAACGACTCGACATCGAGACGGGCGACCCAGCCGAACGCATCGCGCTGCGCTCGACCGACCACGACGAGCTGCGCCGCGAACTCGCGCGGGCGCGCACCGGCGACGCCGCGCTGCTGCCGCTGATCCAGGCGATCGAGCGCTGGTGCGGCGAGCGCTGGCGTGTGGTGCTCGCGACACCGGCGCTATCGGGCGCCGAGCGCTTGCGCCAGCTGCTGCTCGAATACGGCTACGACGCGCGCCTCGCCCGCGACGCACGCGAGATCGCGCACTGGGGCCGACCCGGCAAGGTGGAAGTGCGCGTCGCGGCGATCTCTGGGGGCTTCGCGCTGCCGCTCGCGCGTACCGTCGTCGTCACCGAGGAGGAGATCTTCGGGCCGCGCGAGCGCCGACGCACCAAGGTGTCGATGCGCGAGGCGGCGGCGCTCGAGTCGCTCGCGCAGCTCAAGACCGGCGACCCCCTGGTGCACGGCGAGCACGGCATCGGCATCTACCGCGGGCTCGTGCAGCTCGCCGTCGGCCCGGCGCGCGGTGAAGCCGCCAGCAACGAGTTCCTGCGCATCGAGTACGATGGCGGCGATCGACTCTTCGTGCCCGTGCACCGCCTCTCGCTGGTGCAGCGCTACATCGGGTCCGAGGGCGTGCCACCGCGCCTCGACAAGCTCGGCGGCGTCACCTGGGAGAAGGCCAAGCGCCACGTCAAGAAGTCACTGCGCGACATGGCGCGCGAACTGCTCGGCATCCACGCCGCGCGCGAGCTGGCGGAGGGCTTCTCGTTCTCGCCGCGCGACCGCGCACTCGAGGAGTTCGAGGGCACCTTCCCGTACGAGGAGACGCCCGACCAGCAGGCCGCGATCGAGGACGTGCTCGCCGACATGCAGAACGGCAAACCGATGGACCGCCTGGTGTGCGGCGATGTCGGCTTCGGCAAGACCGAGGTAGCCGTGCGCGCCGCCTTCAAGGCCGTGACGGACGGCAAACAAGTGGCCGTGCTGGTACCCACCACGATTCTGTGTGCACAGCACGAGGCGACCTTCCGCAAGCGCTTCGACGGCTACCCGATCCGCGTCGAGTCGCTGTCGCGATTCCGTTCCGCGAAGGAGCAGAAGCAGGTGGTGCGGGGACTGGCGGACGGCTCGGTGGACGTCGTCATCGGCACGCACCGGCTGTTGCAGAAGGACATCGAGTTTCGCGACCTCGGACTGCTCGTGGTGGACGAGGAGCAGCGCTTTGGCGTCTCCCACAAGGAGCGCATCAAGAAGCTCAAGAAGACGGTGGACGTGCTGACGCTCACCGCCACGCCGATTCCGCGCACGTTGCAAATGGCGTTCACCGGCCTGCGCGACATGTCGGCGATCCACACGCCGCCGGCCGACCGCCTCTCGATCCGTACCCAGGTGGCGCGCTTCTCGGAGTCGATGGTGCGCGAGGCGATCCTGCGCGAAGTGCGCCGCGGCGGACAGGTATTCTACGTGCACAACCGCGTCCACTCGATCGGCCAGGTCGCGGAGCTGCTCCAGCGCATCGTTCCCGAAGTGCGCGTGCTGGTCGCGCACGGCCAGATGCCCGAACACGACCTCGAAGACCGCATGCTGCGCTTCCTGCACGGTGAAGCGGACGTGCTGCTCTGCACCTCGATCGTCGAGAGCGGCCTCGACATCCCGCGCGCCAACACCATGCTCGTCGACCGCGCCGAGGCCTTCGGACTCGCGCAGCTCTATCAGCTGCGCGGTCGCATCGGCCGCAGCTCGCATCGCGCGTACTGCAATCTGCTGATCCGCGGCAACGAACGCAGCCTCTCCGACGACGCGCGCAAGCGACTCGAGGCGCTCCAGTCGTTCACCGAACTCGGCAGCGGCATGCGGCTCGCGTCGATGGACCTCGAGATCCGCGGCGCCGGCAACCTGCTCGGCGCCGAGCAGCACGGCAACCTCACCGAACTCGGCTTCGAGACCTACATGGAAATGCTCGAAGAAACCATCGAGGAGATGCGCGGAAGAGTGCGGCCGAAAGAGATCGACCCCGAGATCCGGCTGCCCGTCGCGGCCAAGCTGCCCGAGGACTACGTGCCCGACGTCAGCCAGCGTCTCGTGCTCTACAAACGCCTCGCCTCGGCGCCCGATCAGGCCGACGCCGACCGCATCCGCGACGAGCTGCTCGACCGCTTCGGCCCGCTCCCCGACGCGGCGGCCAACCTGTTGGCGGTGATCCGCCTGAAGATCGCCGCGCGCCAGCTCGGCGTCGCGGCGGTGGACATCGCGCAGGGCGAGCTGGTCTTCACCGCCGCCGAGAGCACCCGCATCGACCCGAAGCGTCTCGTCACACTGCTCACCCACCCGACGCTCGGCATCCGCGTCGCGCCGAATCACAAGATCTACGCGCCGCTGCCGCGCGAGCGCGAGGCGGAGCAGTTGTTCGAAGCGGCGCATCAGCTGTTGGCGCAGCTCGGGGGGTGAGGGGCCATGGGGAAGCTGTGTCCCTCGGGACCAGGACTACTTCCGAATACCGAAGCCGCCCACCCGGAGGTTGACTACCCGATCCTGCTCATCGAACTCGATCACGACATGCCCCGATGCCTTTCCCAGGCCATCGATCTCTAGCGGCGTCGACACCGTCATCCGACCACTCAGAGGGGTCCCTCCGAACGTTCTCTCTTCGGTGGGTTGGATTCGCTCGCGCGGCGTGTAGACGACATCAGCGATGCCGGGTGTCCTCGCAAGGAGCTTCTCGACCTCGGCACGAGGCATGCCGACTGTGACTTCCCGCTGGATCTGGGAGAGCGTTTCTTCGGTCTTCATTGAACCGGGCCCACATGTCCCTGCTGACAGCAGAAAAAGAAGAAGGAACGGAGCGAGTCTATTTCTTTGCATCGCCTCATCCTACGGAACGCGGGTCTGATAACCGGGAACGGGGACCGGTGGAATGACTCTTACCCCCAGCCGACCAAAGAGCGAGAACACTGCCGCGTTGCTGTTTGTGCGCAAGATGTCGTAACGGATCCCCGCTCGATTGATTTCAGCCGCGAGCGTTCTCATCTCGAGAGTCACCTTGTCGAACGAAAGCGGAACCGTAACCGCCCTGGTCAGCGCGACTCCTGGATCAGTAAAGCCATGAGAGACGTCCTTCACGTTTGCCTCCAATGTGCCCATCTGCCCACCGCCGATCGCGCTCAGCAAGCCGCCGAGGTCGCGACCGTACGACCCGCCGTTTCTGTCGAACGGTCCGGCCGCGAACTTGTAATCGGAATCCTCGGGATTCGGGTTGCGCGCAGTAACATCCGCGTGATATCGGCCGAGCGCCACGAGCGAATAGCCGACGGAGAGGGTGGTCCATGCCCCTTCGGACAACTCAGCTTGCGCCGTCGCCGAAGGCCCGGATGCGTCAGCGCTCGATCTGGAGAATGTCATCCCCTTTTGATTGAAGAACTGGAAAGCCCCGACTTTCATGGCCTCGGTCAAATCGCCCATCACCTGCACCGCGCGCATGTACCGCGCGACGGGGATCCCGCCGACCATTGCGCTGGCGGAGAAGCTGGAGCTGCCGCCGCCCGTGAAGCTGGCGCCGAGTACGATGCCGGTGAAGCCGTAGCGGTCGACCTGGCCGGCATACACGTTCGCGTCGAGGCTCCAGGCGCCGGTCGGGTCGACGCGGCCGACCGGGTCGTTGCGCACGTAGCTGTAGCGGCTGAGGCCCTGCGGGTCGTAGGGGTCGGCGATCACGGGATCGGGTTGCAGGAAGCGGCCGAGGTTCGGATCGTACCACCGCGCTCCGTAGTCGTAGAGATTTCCTGCCGCGCGTTTTCCGTTGAAACCGAATGCGGTCGGAAGGCTGCCGCCGTCGATCAGGCGTCCCCAGGGTTCGAAGGCCGCGGGCTCGCCGACGAGGGCGCCGTTCGCGTCGGTGACCACGAGCACGCTGCCGAGATGATCGCCGTGGTAGTAGAGCGACGACGGGACGATCGTTTGCGCGACGGCGTCGCCGCGCCGGGCAAAGGGAACCGGAACCATCGCCACCAGCAGGAATGCCGTACCCGTCCCTGCGGCGACGAGTACCCGCGCGCGCTGTTGCAACGGCACACGGCGCCAGCCGCGCCGTGCGC
>JAGSPS010000296.1 GCA_018262315.1 Deltaproteobacteria bacterium
CCCCCGCCCGCGCTGGGCTTTCCGTCTTTCTTTCATGAACGGAACTCCCGGAACAGATGGCAAGTAGCGGGGGCGGGGCGTTCGGCCGAAACAATCCGCAGGCGGCCACAAGCGCTCGCCGCGACGCTGCCGAGCCGCCTCCGCCGAGGACGTTTCGGACGAACGTCACGCCCCCGCGCGTCACGCGTTGGCTTCCGAGAGGCGGGATCCATCTCGGGCCACTCTTTCAGCGCGTTACGAAGTCGAGCACCGATGCGACCACGTGCTCGCGCTGCGCGTCGCTGAGTTCGGCGTAGATCGGCAGGGCCACGACTTCCCGGGCGGCGCGATCCGTCTCTGGCAGGTCGCCTTCGCGATGGCCGAGCGCCGCGAAGCACGGCTGCAGGTGCAGACCCAGCGGGTAGTAGACGTCGCTGCCGACGCCGCGTGCCGCGAGGTGCTCGCGGAGCGGATCCCGCAGCGCGGCCGGCACGCGGATCACGTACTGGTGGTAGACGTGGGCCGCCGGGGCTGCGACCGGCGCCGGCGTGCGCAACGGCAGACCGCCGGCGGCGAGCGACACCGTGCTAGGTCGCGCACCTGCGCGCGCGAAGGCTTCGTCATACGCTGCGGCGTGACGGCAGCGCGCCGCGTTCCAGGCGTCGAGGTGGCGCAGCTTCACGCGCAGCACGACAGCTTGCAGCGCGTCGAGGCGCGAGTTGATGCCGAGTTCTTCGTGCGCGTAGCGGCGGCTCGAGCCGTGCACGCGTAGCCGGCGCAGGCGCTCGGCGAGAGCGGCGTCGTCGGTGCTGAGGAAGCCTCCTTCGCCGGCGCCACCGAGGTTCTTGGTCGGGTAGAACGAGAAGCACGCGACGCGACCGCGCCCGCCGATGCGACGCCCGCTCGCGTCGCGGGCGCCGATTGCCTGTGCAGCGTCCTCGACGAGCGGCACGCGACGCTCCTCGGCCAACGCGAGCAGTGCACCCTGATCGGCAGCCCGGCCGTAGAGGTGCACCGGGAGAATCGCACGAAGCCGGGTACAGCGCGCCGCGGCCGCGCGCGTCGCGGCGGGATCGAGGTCGTAGGTGGCGGGGTCGATGTCGACGAAAACGGGGCGCGCGCCGAGTCGCGCCACCGCGCCGGCGGTTGCGAAGAAGGTGAAAGCCGGGCAGATCACTTCGTCGCCGGGGCCGATGTCCAGCGCCATCAGTGCGAGCAACAGGGCGTCCGATCCCGAGCCGCAGGTGATCGCGAAGCGCACCTCGCAGAACGCGGCGAGCTCGCGCTCCAGAGCTTCGACCTCTTCGCCGAGGATGAACGCCTGGTTCTCGAAGACGCGATCGACGGCTGCCCGCACTTCGCCGCGGATCGTCGCGTACTGGGCGCGCAGGTCGAGGGCGGGGACGCGAGGCGGTGACGACATGGGCGCGGCACCCTACCCGCCGCCGCTGTCGGCGTCCAGCACGCGCTCGTCGAGAGTGGCCTGGACCTCGCGCATGAACTCGTCGCGGAAGCGCGCAGCGGAAAAGCGCTCGGCGTGGCTGCGGATCAGCTTGGCGTCGAAGCAGGACTCGGCCTCTTCGAAGCGCCGGACGGCATCGACGAGCGCCTCTCGGCGCTGCGCCTCGAAGAAAACGCCCGTAGCGTGGGCGGCAGTGTCCGGCGGCCCGGTGAGCGGACGCACGGTCTCGAGTGCGCCGCCTCGGCCGAACGCGATCACGGGACGTCCTGACGCCTGCGCCTCCAGCGCCGCGATTCCGAAGTCCTCTTCCTGGGGATACACCAGTGCGCGGCAGCGCGCGTACAGCTTCACCAACTCGGGCTCTGCAACGCGCCCGAGCAGGGTGATCCCGGGGATCGCGCGGCGCTCCAGCGCGGCGCGCAGCGGTCCGTCGCCCACGACGACGAGGCGGCGGCCGAGGGACGCGAAGGCCTCGATCGCGAGATCCGTGCGCTTGTAGGGCACGAAGGCGCCGACGAGCAGATAGAAATCATCGGGCGGGCGACCGTCGGGGCGGAACGTGTCGATGTCGACGGGCGGGTAGACGAGCTGCGCGTCGCGACCCCAGTGGCGGCGCGTGCGCTCGCGGACGTACTCCGAGATCGCGACGAGACGCGTCACCTGCTCGGGACCGGCGGTGGCGCGATCGAAGCGGCGCAGCCCTGCGAGCAGCGGCGCGGCGAGGGCGCGTCGCAGTCCGCGACCCAGGTAGACGTCGGCGGCGGCCCACGCGTAGCGCATCGGAGTCAAGCAGTAACAGAGGTGCCGGGTGCCCGGGGCGATGCGTGCGGCCTTGGCCATCGCGTGGTGCACGGAAATGACGAGGTCGTAGCCGTCGATGCGCAGTTGTCGCACCGCCCAGGGCAGCAGCGGCAGCAGCTCGCGGTAGTGACGCGCCGAGCCCGACCAGCGCTGCAGCGGACTCGTGTGGATCCGCAAGGCGTCGATGCGCGCGGTCGTCGATCCCGGCACGTGCACCAGCGTGAAGAGATCGGCGGAAGGGAAGAGCCCCGCCACTTCGTCGAGCACCCGCTCGCCGCCGCGCAGTCCGGTGAGCCAATCGTGGACGAGCGCGACGCGCACCTAGGCGGGTTCCCCGATGGGCTGTGCCTCGGCGAACGCTTCGGCGTGTTCGGCAACTGCGGCCCACTCTCGATACAGCGCGTCGAGCGCCGCCTGTTGTGCGACGCGCTCGCTCTCGAGCACACGCATCCGTTCGCCGTCGCGGTAGACGGCGGGATCGGCGACGCGCCAGCGCAGCGCCTCGATCGCCTGCTCGCGCTCGGTGATCTCCGCCTCGATCCGCGCCAGCTGCTTCGCGGCGCGCTCGGCCGCACGGCGGCGCTCACGAGAAAGCTGGTGCGGTTCCCGGGGAAGAGCCGGCGCCGGCGCAACGCTGCCCTTCAGCGGCGGATTCGCCGCCTGTTGCTCCGCGGCGAGGCGGCGCAGGTAGTCGTCGTAGTTGCCGTGGAAATCGCGGAGCCTCCCGGTGCGCACTTCGACGACGCGGTCCGCGACGGCGTTCACCAGCGTCCGGTCATGGGTGACGAACAGCAGCGTGCCGGTGTAGCTGCGCAGCGCGTCTTCCAGGACCTCGCAGGCACTGACGTCGAGATGATTGGTGGGCTCGTCGAGCACCAGGAAGTTCGCGGGGCGCAAGAAGAGCTTCGCGAGCGCGAGGCGCGCCTTCTCGCCACCCGAGAGTACGGAGACCGTCTTCTGGACGTCGTCGCCCGAGAAGAGGAACGCGCCGAGGTGGTCGCGCAGGCGCGGGGCGTCCGCGAGCGTCGCGTCGCGCTCCAGTTCACCGAGCACCGTCCGCTCCGGGTCGAGCGCCTCGAGCTGGTGCTGGGCGTAGAAGGCGGCGCGCACGTTGTGTCCGAGCCGGCGCACGCCCCGCTGGAGCGCGATGCGGCCCGCGGCAATCCGCAGCAGGGTCGACTTGCCGGCTCCATTCGGGCCGACGAGCGCCACGCGATCGCCGCGCCGCACCTCGAAATCGAGGCGTTCGTAGATCACGCGGTCGCCGTAGCGCTGTGCGACGCCTTCGAGTGTCAGAACCACCTCGCCGGCGCGTGCGGCCTCGGGGATCTGCACGCGCAGGCGCCGGGTGCGTGGCGGCAGGCTGGGGCCGGTCGTGCGATCCATGCGCTCCAGCATCTTCACGCGGCTCTGCACCTGACGGGCCTTCGACGCCTTGGCGCGGAAACGCGCGACGAAGCGTTCGACCTCGGCGCGTTTCTGCGCCTGCTCGCGCTGCAGCGCCTCCGCGCTCTCGATGCGACCGGCGCGCGCCTCGAGATACTGGTCGTAGGCGCCGGTGTAGAGCGTGAGACCGCCGCCGGCGAGTTCGGCGATGCGATTCACGTGGCGGCGCAGGAAGCTGCGGTCGTGCGACACCGCGACCACCGCGCCGTCGTAGCTGTCGAGGAAGGACTCGAGCCATTCGATCGCCGGCAGATCGAGATGGTTGGTGGGCTCGTCGAGGAGCAGCACGTCGGGCTCGGAGAGCAGCAACTTCGCCAGCTCGACGCGCATGCGCCAACCGCCAGAGAGGCTCGCGAGCGGGCGCGCGCGGTCCTCTTGTGCGAAGCCGAGTCCTGCCAGCACACGCGCGACGCGCGACTCGCGCTCGAAGCCGCCCCCCGCCGCAAAGCGCGAGCGCAACTCGTCCCAGCGATGGGCGAGATCTTCGGGGGGGTCCTGGCCGGCGTGGCCCAGCGTCTCGATCTCGGCCTCGATGGCGTGGTATTCGGCTTCCAGCTCGTCGAGGTGGGCGAGCGCGGTGGCGACCTC
>JAGSPS010000073.1 GCA_018262315.1 Deltaproteobacteria bacterium
GCGATGATCACCAAACTGTTCTGGGCGAGCTGGCACCGCGACCTCGGCAAGCTCGCGATGGACGTGCTCGGCATGGACGCCGAGATCGCCGCCGGCGCGCCCTATGAGCTGACGCGCCTGCAGCGCCTCTTCCTCTTCACGCGCTCGGACACGATCTACGCCGGATCGAACGAGATCCAGCGCAACCTGATCGCCGAGCGCGCACTCGGCCTGCCGCGGGAGCCGCGATGAAGCCGACCGCCCCGCCCTACCCCGAAGGTCGCCGCCTGCTCGCCGGCAAGACCGTGCTCGTCACGGCGGCAGCCGGGACGGGCATCGGCTACGCTGTCGCGCGTCGCTGCGCCGAGGAAGGCGCGCGCGTCTTCCTCTCCGATCTGCACGAGCGGCGGCTGCGCGAGGCCGCCGAGAAGATCGAGCGCGAGACCGGCGTGCGGCCCGGCTACCTGCTCTGCGACGTCACCCAGCAGGCGCAGGTCGACGCGCTGGTGCGCGCGGCGACGGGCGCCTGGGGCCACGTCGACGTGCTCGTCAACAACGCGGGGCTCGGCGGCTACGCGAAGGTGGTCGAGATGACCGACGCGCAGTGGTCGAAGGTGCTCGACGTGACGCTCACCGGCACCTTCCGGATGACGCGCGCGATGCTGCCGCACATGATCGCGCGCCGCGCCGGCGCGATCGTGAACAACGCCTCGGTGCTCGGCTGGCGCGCGCAGGAAGGGCAGTCGCACTACGCCGCCGCGAAGGCGGGCGTGATGGCGCTGACGCGCTGTTCGGCGATGGAGGCGGCGGCGCACGGCGTGCGCGTGAACGCGGTGTCGCCGAGCCTCGCAACCCACGAGTTCCTAGCCAAGGTCACGCCCCAGGGCCTGCTCGACCAGCTCACCGCGCGCGAAGCCTTCGGCCGCGGCGCCGAGCCGTGGGAAGTGGCCAACGTGATCGTGTTCCTGGCGAGCGACCTCTCGTCCTATATGACCGGAGAATGTGTCTCCGTCTCCAGCCAGCACCCGTAGGAGGTCCCGTGGCGACCGTGTTCCAGACGCCGGCCGAGCTGAAGGCGAAGGTCGGCCAGCACCTCGGTCACAGCGCGTGGATGGAAGTCACGCAGCAGCGCATCCAGCTCTTCGCCGACGCCACCGACGACCAGCAGTGGATCCACGTCGATCCCGCGCGCGCCGCGCAGGGACCCTTCGGCGCGCCGATCGCGCACGGCTATCTCACGCTCTCGCTGGTGAACCGCTTCCTGCCCGAGATCGTCGAGGTACGCGGCATCTCGATGGGCGTCAACTACGGCGCAGATCGGATCCGGTTTCCCGCGCCCGTCAAGGTGGGCTCACGCATCCGCGGCGGCGCCGAATTGATCGAAGTCGAGAACACCAAGGACGGCGGTGTGCAGGCGAAGATCCGCGTGACGGTGGAGATCGAAGGCAGCGAGCGGCCCGCGTGCGTGGTCGACACGATCAGTCGCTACTACCCCAAGTGATCGCGAGGCAGCCCCCGTGAAGTTCTGGCAGGTCGCGTCGTTCTCCGAACCCGATCAACTACTCGACATCGCGCGCGGTGCGGAGGAAGCCGGCTTCCACGGCGTGCTGCTCTCGGATCACCTGTTCATCCCGGGCGAGCTGCGCTCGAAGTATCCGTACTCCGAAGACGGCAAGCCGATGTTCGACGGCAAGATGCCGTTCCCCGACCCCTGGACGACGATCGCCGCGATGGCCGCCGTGACGAAGACGCTGCACTTCGGCACGCTCGTGTACATCCTGCCGCTGCGGCATCCGCTAGAAGTCGCCAAGGCGGTCGGAACGGTGGCGCTGTTATCGGGCGATCGCGTGATGCTCGGCTGCGGCGCCGGCTGGCTTCGCGAGGAGTACGACGCGATGGGTGTCGACTTCGCGACGCGCGGCCGCCGCTACGACGAGATGATCGACGTACTGCGCAAGGCGTGGACCGGTGCGATGGTCGAACACCGCGGTCGCTTCTTCGATCTCGGTTCGTTCCAGATGAACCCGGCGCCGCGCACGCCTGTGCCGATCTGGATCGGCGGCGTCGGCGCGCCCGCGCTGCGACGCGCCGCGACGCTAGGCGACGGCTGGATCGGCAACGGCCAGAGCCCCGACGACGCGCACGCGTCGCTCGTGCGGCTGCGCGAACTGCGCGTGCAGGCCGGCCGCGCGTCGGCGCCCTTCGAAGCGCTGGTGCCGCTCACGACACCGCCCGACGCCGACGTCTTCAAACGCCTCGGCGACCTCGGCATGACCGCGACCAGCGCATGGCCCTTCACCTACCAGATCGGCCCGCACTCGACGATCGAGCAGAAGCGCGACGTGATGATGCGCTTCGGCGACTCGGTGATCGCCAAGCTCGCCTAGCGGTGCCGGGCGTCAAGTTATTTCTTGTCAAGTTGTTGCGCCGGGGGCGCCCTTCACGATCCGCCCCGCGGTGTTGCCGCCTTCGCAGACGAGATCGGAGCCGGTGCACGAGCGGCTCTCGTCGGACGCGAGGAACAGGATCGCGTTGGCGACGTCCTGCATCAGCGCTTCGAGCGTACGGTCCTTCTGGTACGACAGGGTTGGCTGCATGCGCGGGATGATTTTCTCGACGGGAACGCCCGGCGGCATGTAGGGCGCCACCATGAAGGCACTGCCCGCTTCCGGACACACCGTGTTGACGCGGATCCCGTAGCGACCCAGCTCCAGCGCCGCAACGCGCGTGATGCCGCGCACCGCCCACTTGCTCGACGCGTACGCCACCACACCGTTCTGGCCGCGCAAGCCGTCGACCGACGCGACGTTCACGATCGAACCGCCACCGGCGGCCTTCATCGGCTCGATCGCCGCCTTGATGCCGAGGAAGGTGCCGAGCTGGTTCACGCGCACGACGCGCAAGAAGTCTTCGGGCGACGTGTCGGCGATTGCGGACATGTGCAACACCGCGGCATTGTTGACGAGCACGTCGATCCGGCCGAAGCGGAGTGCGGTTTCGGCGACAGCACGTTCCCAGTGCGGCTCGGTCGTCACGTCGAGATGGATGAAGTGCGCCGCCGCGCCGATCTCTCGCGCGACGGCGGCGCCAGCTTCGTCGAGCACGTCGGCGAGCACCACGTGGGCGCCTTCCGCCGCGAAGAGCCGCGCGGTGAGCGCGCCGGTGCCGCGCGCCGCGCCCGTCACGAGCGCAACCTTGCCGTCGAGTCGTCCCATCGCTGGCTCCTTCCCCCTCGCCCTCAATAGCGAAGCGCGCGATCGCGTGGGAGGTCAGCGAGCGGCGGCTTCGACGACGTCCAAGAAGGCGGGCCGCTCGCCACCGCCGTGCATCAACAGCGCGCCGCCCGAGACGTAGCTCGCCAGCGACGAGGCGAGGAAGACGCAGAGGTCTCCGACGTCGCGTGGTGTGCCAAGGCGCATGAGCGGCACGGTCGCCGCGACGCGCGCCTGCGCCGCGGCGTCGCCGTAGTGCATCTCCGCGAGCTCCGTCTTGATCATCCCCGCGGTGATCGCGTTGACGCGCACCTTCGGCGCCCACTCGACCGCGAGCGTCTGCGTGAGCGACAGCAGGCCCGCCTTCGCGGCCGCGTAGGCGGCGGTGCCGGGCGACGGGCGCAGCGCCGACACGCTCGCGATGTTGATGATCGAGCCGCCCGCCGGCTGCGTCTGCATCACCGCGTTGGCCTGCTGGGCGAAGTGCAGTGGGGCGATCAGGTTCAATTGGATGATCTTTTCGGAGAAGCGCGGCGACGCCGTCGCGGCCGGCGCGGCCGGTGAGCCGCCGGCGTTGTTCACCAGCACGTCGACGCGGCCGAAGCGCTCGCACGCGAACGCGATCACGCGGTCGATGGCTTGCAGCTCGCGCACGTCGGCTGCCACGAACTGTGCCTTGCGCCCCGCCGCGCTCGGCAGCGACTCCGGCTCGTTTCGCCCGCAGATCACGACCTCGGCGCCGGCGTCGAGAAAGCGCTCGCTGATGCCGCGACCGACGCCGCGCCCGCCGCCCGTGACGATCGCCACCTGGCCCGCGAGGTCGATCGCGATCACAGCCCGATCTCCGCCGCCACGCGCTCGCGGTGCCACGCGGGCGAACCGAGAAAGGCTTCCATCGAACGCGCGCGCTTGAGGTGGAGGTGCACGTCGTACTCCCAGGTGAATCCGACACCGCCGTGGATCTGGAGCGCGGCCGCCGCGCAGCGGAAATACGCTTCGGAGCACCAGGCTTTGCAGAGCGACGCCACGCGCGACAGCTCCGCACCGCCCTCCGTAGCGACACATGCAGCGTAGTACGCAGCCGATCGCGACGACTCCACGGCCGTCATCATGTCCGCGCACTTGTGCTTGATCGCCTGGAACGAGCCGATCGGGCGGCCGAACTGCACGCGTTCCTTGGCGTAGGCGACAGCGAGATCGAGGCAGCGCTGCGCGCCGCCGACCTGCTCGGCGGCGAGCGCGATCGCGGCGAGGTCGAGCGCGCGCTGGATCACCGGCCAGCCCTGCCCTTCCACACCGACCAGAGCCGCAGCCGAGACGCGCACGTCGCGCAGCGACACATCGGCGAAGCGGCGCGTCTGGTCCATCGTCGTCAACGCGCGCCGCTCGACGCCCGGCGACGCCGCGCGCACCGCGAAGAGCGAGACACCGTCGTCACCCGCGCTGGCTTCGCGACGCGCCGCCACCAGTACGAGATCGGCGCAGTGCCCGTCGAGCACGAAGCGCTTCTCGCCAGAGAGGACGAAGCCGTCGCCACTGCGGCGCGCGCGCGTGGCGACGTCGTGCCCGCCGAAGCCGCCGCTCGCTTCCGCGACGGCGAGCGTCGCGATGCAGCGACCCTCCGCGATCGCGGGCAGCCACTCGCGCGCCGGCGCACAGTCGCCCGCGGCGAGCAGCGCGGGCGCCGCCATGCACACGCTCGACAGGAACGGGGCGCAGAGCAGCGCTTCGCCCATCTCTTCGAGCAGCGCAACCAGCTCGACGAAGCCGAGTCCCGCGCCGCCATACGCTTCCGGGATGGCGACGCCGGTCCAGCCGAGTTCGGTTGCGATGCGCTTCCAGGTGTCGGCGTCGAAGCCGAGATCGCTCGCCATCGCTGCGCGCACCTGCTCGGACGCGGAGTGATCCGCGAGGAACGCACGCGCCGCGCGGCGCAGTTCCTCCTGTTCCTCCGTGAACACGAGCTGCATGGGACTAGGTCCCGTAGACCTTCTGCGCGGGCACGGCCTTCTTCAGCAGCTCGTGCACGACTCCGCCGATCTCGTCGGGCTCGAAGCGCGCGCCTTTGTCCACGGCGGGGCCGGTGCGCCAGCCGTCGGCGAGGCTGATCTTGCCGCCCGCCACTTCGAAGGTGCAGCCGGTGACGCTCTTCGATTCGGCGCTGCCGAGCCAGACCACGAGCGGCGAGACGTTCGCGGGATCCATGATGTCGAAGCCGGACTCCGGCGCCTTCATCATCTCGGCGAAGACGCTTTCGGTCATGCGCGTGCGCGCGGACGGCGCGATCGCGTTCGCCGTGATGCCGTAGCGCGCCACTTCCGCCGCCTGCACCAGCGTCAGCGCGGCGATGCCGGCCTTCGCCGCGGAGTAGGCGCTCTGGCCGACACTGCCCTGCAGGCCCGCACCGGAGCTGGTGTTGATGATGCGCGCGTCCACCGCGCGACCGGCTTTCGACTCGGAGCGCCAGTGGTCGCAGGCGTGGCGCGAGATGCAGAAGTGGCCCTTCAGATGAACGCGCAGCACGGCGTCCCACTCCTCTTCGGAACACGACACGAACATGCGGTCGCGCACGAAGCCGGCGTTGTTCACCACCACGTCGAGGCGGCGGAAGGCTTCGAGCGTCGCCTTCACGAGCGCGCCGGTCTGCGCGAAGTCGGCGACGTCGGCGCCGTTCGCGATCGCGTCGCCGCCCGCGGCGCGGATCTCCTCGACGACTTCGTGAGCGGGCCCCGACGAACCGCCGCGGCCGTCGTTCTCGACGCCGAGGTCGTTCACGACGACCTTCGCGCCCGCCGCGGCGAACGCGAGTGCGTGGGCGCGGCCGAGGCCGCGGCCGGCGCCGGTGATGATGACGACGCGGCCGTCACAGATTCTGCTCATCTTCGTCTCCTTCGGTCCGATGGCGCTCGCCACGCGGATTCGCCTCGCTACGAGGAGTGGGATGACCGCGCCGCTCAGCCAGGCCTTGCTACGCGAGTGGCGCTGCGAGGTGTGTCCCTTTTCTCCTCTGCCCGTCCTCGTCGAGGACCGTCCCCTTTCTCCTCACAGCCTTTCCAGGATGGTGACGTTGGCCTGGCCGCCGCCTTCGCACATGGTTTGGAGGCCGTAGCGGCCGCCACTGCGTTCGAGTTCGTTCAGCAGCGTGGTCATCAGGCGCGTGCCGGTGGCGCCGATCGGGTGGCCGAGGGCGATCGCGCCGCCGTTCGGGTTCACCGTCGCCATGTCGGGATGGAGTTCTTTCTCCCACGCCAGTACCACCGGGGCGAACGCCTCGTTGATCTCCACCGCGGCGATGTCGGAGATCTTCATGCCGGCCTTCTGCAACGCGTGACGCGTCGCCGGGATCGGCGCGGTCAGCATGTAGAGGGGATCGTCGGCGCGCACGCTGATGTGGTGCACGCGCGCGCGCGGCGTGAGTCCGTGCGTCTTCACCGCGCGCTCCGATGCGATCAGCATCGCCGACGCACCGTCCGAGATCTGGCTCGACACCGCGGCCGTGAGGCGGCCATCGGGCAGCAGCGTCTTCAGCTTCGCCATCTTCTCGCGACTGGTGTCGCGGCGCGGGCACTCGTCGCTGCGCACGTCGCCGAAGGGCGCGATCTCGTTTGCGAAGCGCCCCCCGTCGATCGCGCGGATCGCGCGCTGGTGGCTCTCGAGCGCGAACGCCTCCATGTCCTCGCGCGTGATGTCCCACTTCTCCGCAATCATCTCGGCGCCGCGAAACTGCGACACCTCACCCGCGCCGTAGCGCGCAACCCAGCCCTTCGAGCCGCTGAACGGATCCGGGAAGCCGAGCGGCTGTGCGCACGTCATCGCCGACGAGATCGGGATCGCGCTCATGTTCTGCACGCCGCCCGCGACGATGAGATCGCTGGTGCCGCTCATCACCCCCTGCGCGGCGAAATGAACCGACTGCTGCGACGAGCCGCACTGGCGGTCGATCGTGACGCCGGGCACGTGCTCGGGCAGGCCCGCCGCGAGCCAGCAGGTGCGCGCGATGTCGCCGGACTGCGAGCCGATCGTGTCGCAGCAGCCGAAGATCACGTCCTCGACGGCGCCGGGGTCGACACCGGTGCGCAGCATCAGCGCCTTGATGACGTGCGCGCCGAGGTCGGCGGAGTGGACCGTCGAGAGCCCGCCTCCCTTCTTGCCCACGGGAGTTCGCACCGCGTCGATGATGTAGGCCTCGGCCATGGGGTCTCCAGGATGTTTGGAACTACTCGGGTTGTCGAAAGGTGTGGCCCGGTCCGATCGGGGCGCCGTCCGCGAGCACGAAGGCCGACACGCGATCGAGATGGAACGGGGCGTCGCCGAAGTCGCGCTCGAGCGACCAGGCGCGCCGCATCCACAGATGCAGGTCCTGTTCCCAGGTGTAGCCGATCGCGCCGTGTACTTGCAGCGCGATGCGCGCGGCGAAGGACGCAGCCTCCGTCGCGGCGAGCTTCGCGTGGGAGACGTCGACGGCGCGCGTTGCGATCTGGGTCGCCACCGAATGCGCCGCCTTGTAGACCACCGGCCGCGCGTATTCGAGCTTCACCTTCACGTCGGCGAGCTTGTGCTGGAGCGCCTGGAACGAACCAATCGCGCGGCCGAACTGCTCGCGCTGCTTCGCGTAGGCAACCGCGAGGTCGAGCAGCTGCTCCGCGACGCCGAGCGCCTGCGCGGCGCAGGCGAGCGCACCGCGGTCGAGTGCGGCGTCGAGCAAGCGGCGTGCGGCGTCGCCCGACGCGATGCAGGTCGCCGCCGACGGCGTCCACGCAACACTGAAGAGCCGTCGCGCAGGATCGTTGGCGGGTTGGTGCGTCAGCGTTGCCGCAGCGCGTTCGAGCGCGTGCACTTCGTCGCCGTGCGCGAGCAGCAGCAGATCTGCGACACCCGCGTCGGCCACGAACGGATTGGCGGGATGCCCGACCGCGACGATCGCGTCGCCCGCGGCGACGCGCGGCAGCCACGCGTCTGAAAGCCGCAGGGCGCGCAGCGCCTGGCCCTCCCCCTCATCGAGGTGGTTGCGCGCGTCGCGCAACAGCGGCACGCCGACCGCGGCGGTTGAGACGACCGGCTCGGGCAGCGCGGCGCGGCCGGTCTCCTCGAGCAGGAGCACGAGGTCGCGCTCGTCGAGTCCCATGCCACCCTGCGCTTCGGGTAGCAGCGCTCCGCACACACCCAGCTCGGCGAGCTTGCTCCACAGCGTCGCGTCATGACGGGTCTGGCTCGCCCACAGCGCGCGCACCGCTTCGGGCGTGCACTCCTTCTTCAAGAAGTCGCGCACGGTGCTCTGCAGCAGCAGCTGATCGTCAGTGAACGCGAAACGCATCAGAAGCTCCTCGGCAGGCCGAGGATGCGTTCGGCGATCACGTTGCGCTGGATCTCGTTGGTGCCGGCGTAGATCGGACCGGAGAGCGAGAACAGGTAACTGTCGAGCCAGTCTCCAACACCCTGCGCAGCGGGCGCTTCGGGCAGCAGATCCCCGCGGTGGCCGAGGATGCGCAGTGCGGTCTCGTGCATGCGCACGTCGAGTTCGGACCAGAAGATCTTGTTGAGGCTCGCCTCGAAACCGATCTTGCCGCCGCCGAGCAGCCGCGACACGGTGCGATAGGTGTCGAGCGCGTACGCTTCGGCGTGCATCCAGCAGCGCACGACTTCCTCGCGCGTTCCGCCCGGCGCGCTCGCTTCGTTCTCGCGGTAGAGCGCGACCAGCTTGCGCGCCGTCTCCTGGAAGCGCGCCGGACTGCGCAGCATCAGCCCGCGCTCGAAGCCGGCCGTCGCCATCGCGACGTTCCAGCCCTTGTGTTCGCCGCCGAGCCGGTTCGCGACGGGTACGCGCGCGTCGTCGAAGAACACCTCCGCGAAGCCGGTCTCGCCATCGAGCTGCGCGATCGGTCGCACCGTGACCCCCTGCGTGTCGAGCGGAACCAACACGAAGGTGAGTCCCTTGTGGCGCTCCGACGCAGGGTCGGTGCGGAACAGGCCGAAGAGCCAGTCGGCGAAGGCGCCGCGCGACGCCCACGTCTTCTGCCCATTCAGCACGTAGTGATCGCCGTCGATGCGCGCGGTTGCCTGGATCGCGGCCATGTCCGAGCCCGCATTCGGCTCCGACCAACCCTGCGCCCAGACCTCTTCGGACGACGCGATCTTCGGCAGGAAACGCGCCCTCTGCTCCGGCGTGCCGAACTCCATGATGGTCGGGCCGAGCAGGAAGATGCCGTTCTGGTTGATCCGCCGCGGCGCGCCGGCGCGGTAGTACTCTTCTTCGAAGATCAACCACTGCAACAGATTGGCGCCGCGGCCGCCGTACTCGACGGGCCACGGCACCATCGCCCAGCCGCCGCCCTGGAGGATGCGCTCCCAGGCGCGATGCTCGGCGGCGCCTTCGGCGGTGTCGAACGAGCGCAGCGGCGCTTTCGGCACGTGCGCTTCGAGCCACGCGCGCGCTTCGGCGCGGAAGCCCTGCTCGGCGGGGGTGTAGGAGAGGTCCATCGTCGCGTGGATCGTAAACGAGACGGACCGTCTCGTAAACCCCGCAAGCGGAGCGCGCAGCGAACCGGAGGAGAGCGAAGATCAGCAGGTCGGAAGGCCAGCGACCCTCGTCGGCTAGTGTGGCGTGATGGCTCTGCCCCGCTCGGCGCTCGTCGGCTGGTTCGTGGCGCGCCTCGCGCGACTGCGCTTCCCGGTGCTGTTCGTGATCTGCGCCGCGCTTTTCGTACTCGATCTCGCGGTGCCGGACGTCATCCCGTTTGCCGACGAGGTGCTGCTCGGCCTCGCGACCGCGCTGCTCGCGAGCTGGCGATCACGTCGCGTGCCTGCCGGAGAACCCGTTCCGAAGACCTGATCGCCCCGCACGCCACAAGAGCCCCCTGACCCGTGTTCGGCACGCTGGCGTCTGCCAGCGAGCGGGATCGTGCTCTTGCAGCGAGCGGAATCATGAGTTGGGGTCGAACTTCGCGTCGCGCTTCTCGAGGAACGCATCGCGCGCTTCCTGCGAGTCCGGCGAGGTGTACAGCTCCAGCGTGAAGCCCTGCTCGAAGCGGTAGCTCTTCTTGATGTCGAGCAGCTCGATGCCGTTGAGCGACCACTTGGCGAGCCGCATCGCCTTCGGGCTCTTGCTGGCGATCTTCGCGGCCAGCTCGCGCGCGGCGCTGCGCAGCGCGGCGCGCGGGACGACGCTCTCGATGCCGCCGAGTCGCAGCGCTTCCTGCGCGCTGATCGGCTCGCCGGTGTAGAGCATGCGCCGCGTCTTCTGCATGCCGAACATCCGGTAGAGGTGCGTCGCCGCGCCGAGCGCGCCGCGGTCGATCTCGGGCAGGCCGAAGGTCGCGTCGTCGGACGCAAGTACGATGTCGGACGCGCCGGCCATGCCGATGCCGCCGCCGAGACAGAAACCGTGCACGGCGCTGATCACCGGAACCTCGCATTCGTAGATCGCCGCGAACGCCTCGTAGCAGCCGCGATTCACCTGCGTGATCAGCTTGCCGTCGCGCGCGAGTTCTTTGATGTCGACGCCCGCGCAGAAGCCGCGGCCCTCGGCGGCGAGCAGCACGACGCGTTCGATGCCGCCGAGCCGCAGCGCTTCCTGCGCGGTGATCGGCTCGCCGGTGTAGAGCATCCGCCGCGTCTTCTGCATGCCGAACATCCGGTAGAGGTGCGTCGCGGCGCCGAGCGCGCCGCGGTCGATCTCCGGCAGGCCGAAGGTGGCGTCGTCGGACGCGAGTACGATGTCGGACGCGCCGGCCATGCCGATGCCGCCGCCGAGGCAGAAGCCGTGGACGGCGCTGATGACGGGCACCTCGCAGTCGTAGATCGCCGCGAACGCCTCGTAGCAGCCGCGATTCACCTGCGTGATCAACTTGCCGTCGCGCGCCAGTTCTTTGATGTCGACGCCCGCGCAGAAGCCGCGGCCTTCGGCGGCGAGCAGCACGACGCGCGACGCCGGGTCG
>JAGSPS010000074.1 GCA_018262315.1 Deltaproteobacteria bacterium
TCGCCTCTTCCTGCCCTGCCCGCACCACCGCGCGCGCGCCGAAGCGTAGGGCGATCTCGTCGAGTGCGCGGTTGAGCCGCACGCTGCGCCGCCGCTCGCGCGGCGGCTCGAAGAGGCCGAGCTGTGACGCGGCGACGTCCACCAGATTGGTCGCGCCCACACCCACCAGCCGGATCGGATCCGACGGGATGCGATCGAGCAGCCGCCGCGCTTCGCGACCGAGCGCGACACCGTCGTCGGTCGGCTCGGCAAGCGTCGCGCGCCGCGTCAGCACCGGGTAGCCGCGCGCTCCCGGCGCCCTGCGCGCGCCGAGTTTCACCTTGAGCACGACGGTGTGCGCCGCGAGTCCGTCGCGCCGCAGCCGGCGCGCCACCGCCTCCGCGTGGCCGAGCACCACCGCACCGATGCGCGCGCGATCTGCGACGTCGGCGTCGAAGGTGTTCTCCTCGCTGTACGAAACTGCATCGCGATCGGGGACCACGTCGCGCGCGTCCTCGCCGCGCGCCAACGCGAAGGCGTGCGCGCCGAGCGAGTCGCCGACGAGCTTGCGCAACTGCTCGGCATCGCCGCGCGCGAGCGCACCGATCGTAGCGATGCCCGCCGCCCGCAGGCGTGCCTCGGCGACCGGCCCCACGCCCCAGAGCCGACCCACCGGCAGCGGGTCGAGGAAGGCGCGCACCGCTTCGGGCGGCACTTCGCAGAGGCCGTCGGGTTTCGCCTCGTCGCTCGCGATCTTTGCGACCATCTTGGTCGGCGCGATTCCCACCGACACCGCGAGATCGAGTTCTTCGCGCACCGCGCTTCGCAGCGCTTCGCCGACGATGCGCGGGGCTCCGAGCAGGCGCTCGGTGCCGCTGAGATCGAGGAACGCCTCGTCGAGCGAGATCGGTTCGACGAGCGGCGAGAAACGCGCGAAGAGCGCGAACACCTGTCGCGAAACGGCCGCGTAGCTGCGCATGTCGCCGCGCACGAAGATTCCGTTCGGGCAGAGCCGCCGCGCCTCGAAGCCCGGCATCGCCGAGTGCACGCCGAACACGCGCGCCTCGTAGCTCGCCGCCGACACCACACCGCGCGGTCCCGTACCACCCACGATCACCGGCTTGCCGCGCAGCTCCGGGTGGTCGCGCTGCTCCACCGACGCGAAGAACGCGTCCATGTCGGCGTGCAGGATGACGCGCGGGAACGACACGATCGGACCGTACCACCCGCGGCGCGCCAGGGAACCAAGGGCTCGCGGCGCGCGCCCCCCCGTTTCACGAGCGCTCATCGAGACGCGGCGAGAAAGTTCCCGATCGCGGCGCCGACTTCGCACGGGCGCTCCAGCGCAGCGAAATGCGTGGCGCCCGGAATCGTGACGATCTGCACCGACGGCAGCGCCGCGACGAGCCGATCGCGCAGCGCCGGCGGGACTGCGCTGTGCTCCCCGAGCACGAGCAGCAGCGGCGCACGGATCGACCCGGCGAGCGGCCACAGGTCGAGCGCCGCGGCGCCTTCGTAGCAGCACGCCTCGCGCTCGCCCGTGCAGCGCAGCATCACGCCTTCGCCATCGGGCGCGAGGACACCGCGCAGCAGCGCGTCGAACGCGGTGGGAGAGAAGCCCGCGTAGGGCTGTCGCGCGCGCAGTCGCTCGCGCGCTTCGGCGAACGAGGCGAAGCGCTCGCGGCGCCGGCGCGCGGCCATCGCGAGGAACGACGAGCCCGCGAACGAATCCGCGTCGCGCGGCGCCGGCTTCTCGAAGAGCACCGGCTCGACGGCCACCAGCGCGGCGAAGTGCTCCGGATGCATGCCCGCTGCCGCGAGCAGCGCCGTGGCGCCGCTCGAATGGCCGATCCCGACGACGCGCCGTGCTTCCTCTTCCTCGGCCGACAACGACGCTGCAAGCGCCGCAACATCCGCGGCGAGCCGCGTCCACTGGTAGGCCGCAGGGTCGACCGGCGCATCGCTGCCGCCGTGGCCGCGCTGGTCGATCGCCACCGCGCGCAGCGACGTTCGCATCGTTCGCCGGAGTTCCGCCACGACTGGTTGCCAGCCGTCGGCGCAAAAGCTCGTCGCATGGACGAACAATGCGCTCGGTCCGGCGCCCTTCCATTCCAGTGCGCGGAAGCGCAACCCATTTGCCACGAGCGTTCGTTCGCACGGCTCGATCGCCATCGCGCCGCAGTCTACGGAGTCCGTTATGGTCGGCGCCATGACCGAAGCAGCGCCCGCAACCACTCCCGACACGACGAGCCAGCGCGGCCCGGCCGCCGGTGTCACCTGGGATCTCGGCGATCTCTACGCCGGTCCCGATGACCCGCGCATCGAGGCCGATCTCGCGCGAGCGCTCGCCGCCGCGCAGCGCTTCGCCGAGCGCTATCGAACTCGCGTCGCGGAACTCGACGCCGCGGCGCTGGTCGCGGCGATCGACGAGCTGGAGGCATTCGAAGAACCGGCGTACCGCGCCGCGGCGTTCGCGCAGTTGCTGTTCGCCTCCGACACTTCGGCGCCGCGCCACGGGGCGCTGCTCCAGCGCGTGCAGGAGCGCGGCACCGAGATCCGCAACGCCGTCGTGTTCTTCGAGCTGGAGTGGGTCGCGATCGACGACGCGCGCGCCGCCGCGCTGTTCGCTGCACCCGTGCTGGCCCGCCGCCTCCATCTGCTCGAACAGATGCGGAAGATTCGCCCCCACGTGCTCTCGGAAGCCGAGGAACGCCTGCTCGAAGAAACCGCCAACACGGGACCGCGCGCGTTCTCGCGCCTGTTCGACGAGACGCTCGGCTCGCTGCGCTTCCAACTCGAAGTTGCGGACGGAAAGACGGAGGAGAAGAGCGAGGAAGAGGTTCTCTCGTTGCTCTACGAACCCGACCGCGCGCTGCGCCGTCGCGCCGCCGATTCGCTGACGCGCGGCCTGCGCGAAAACTCGCGGCTGCTGGCGTTCGTCTTCAACACGCTGGTGCAGGACAAGGCCACGCGCGATCGGCTGCGCCACTACGCGTCGCCGATCGATGAACGCAATCTCGCCAACGAGATCGACGACACCACGGTGCAGGCGCTGATGACGGCGTGCGAGCGGCGCGGCGCGCTGGTCGCGCGCTACTACCGCTTGAAGGCGAGGCTGCTCGGACTTCCCGAGCTCGAGGACTACGACCGCTACGCACCGGTGCTCGCGGCCGACGGCGCGCGCTCCTTCGACGCCGCGCGCGCCCTCGTGCTCGAAGCCTACGGCGACTTCTCGCCGCGCATGGCGGAGATCGCCGGGCACTTCTTCGAGCGCCGCTGGATCGATGCAGAGCTGCGCAACGGCAAGCGCGGCGGCGCCTTCTCCGCCTCGACGATCCCGAGCTCACATCCCTACGTGATGCTCAACTACACCGGGACGCTGCGCGACGTGATGACGCTGGCGCACGAACTCGGCCACGGCGTGCATCAGGTTCTCTCGCGCGCGCGGGGCCTCTTCGAGATGGATGCGCCGCTCACCACGGCGGAGACCGCCAGCGTGTTCGGCGAGATGCTGACCTTCCGCCGCCTGCTGCGCGACGAGCCGGATCCCGCCGTCCGCCTGGGCCTGCTCTGCGGCAAGCTCGAGGACGCCTTCGCCACCGTGTTCCGCCAGGTGGTGATGACGCGCTTCGAGGAGAAGCTGCACCGCGCGCGCCGCGCCGAGGGCGAGCTGCCGATCCCGCGCGTGAACGAGCTGTGGATGGAAGCCAACCGCCCGATGTTCGGCGACGCGGTGCGCCTGCGCGACGACTACGCCTGGTGGTGGCTCTACATCCCGCACTTCGTGCACAGCCCGTTCTACTGCTACGCGTACGCCTTCGGCGAACTGCTCGTGCTGGCGCTGGTGCAGCGCTACGACGAAGAAGGCGCTGCGTTCGTGCCGCGCTACCTCGCGATGCTCGAAGCGGGGGGCTCCCAGTCGCCGCGCGAAGTCGTCGCGCACACGGGCCTCGACATCGGCGACCCCGACTTCTGGGAGCGCGGTCTCGCGCTGCTCGAGAAGATGGTCGCCGAAGCGGAATCGCTGGCCATGCACTGCGGGAGGCTCTCGCAATGAGCGAGCATCCAATCGCAAAGCGCATGCTCGGACGACTCGCCAGCGATCACATCGAAGCGTTCGGAGCCTGATCTCGGATCCAGAGCTTCCACCACTCGGGCGCCGCGAAGGCGAGCCAGAGCGCAACCGCCGCCACCAGACCGCAGATCGAAAGCACGAGCGTCAGGAGCGGCAGCTCGTTCATCGGCTGGCCATAGGCGAGACCCACGAGCATCCCGATGAGTGAGCCGCTGCCCGCCATGCCGGCGCCGATGCCCCAGAGCAGGAAACGATTCGCAACGAGCGGGTCGGCGATGCCGATGCGAAGCCGTCGCCGCATGCGGAGCCACCAGCGCAGCGCCTCGCAAGATCCCCAGAGCAGGACTCCGACCTGGACGCCCTGGCGTACCAGGATCCAGCCGGGCTGCATCCACGCCGCCGGCGCGAAGCCGGTGCTCCGCGCGTCGCCGACGATCGCCACCACGAGTAACGCGACCGAGGCGAACGCGATCGCCGCGGCGGCCCGCGAACTCGGGTGGTAGATCTTCCAGTTGAAGATCGCCTTGGCGGCGGCGCCGCCACCGACTGCGAGCGCCGAGAGTCCCGCGAGCAGCGACGGAGCGTCCGGTTGGTGGGCGCCAGCCACCGCGGCCAGCATGACCAGACCGAATCCAACCGGCCCGATGCCGAGCACACCGAGACCGAGCAGCAACTCCGGCAGCGCTCGCGTGCGTCCCCACTGCGCGAGCATCCGTACGCCCACCCAGAGCGACACGAAGAAAAAGGCGAGAAACCCCGGTAGGGCGAGAAGCTGCACGACTCCCTCCTGCGCGACACGCGGCGAAGGTCATCGGCAGATCACGTGCAGAACCTGATCGGAGCGAGAGAGCGCCGCGGATCAGCCCGCGACGGCCCGCGCGATCTCCGTGGCGGCGCGCATGCCGCTGGTGAGCGCCATCTCGGTGTACGGGCCGATCAGATAGTCGCCCGCAAAGGCGAGCCGTGGCGAACGCTCGCGGCGCGCGAGGAACGCAGCGAGTTGCGGCAGATAGCCGGCGTAGAAGAGCGGGAGCATGGGATCCCAGCGGTGCACCGCCGTCGCGATCGGGTCGAGGCGGCCGACGGGCGTGTGCGCGAGCGCCTCGATCACGTGCGCGACGACGGCTGCGTCGGGCGCGTCGCGCAGACGCTCCGCGGCGGTCGCCGTGAGCGCTGCATTCAGCAAGCCCGCGCCGGCCGGCGCCACGCGCGGCTTGTGGTGATCGACCGCGAGTCCGTAGAGGCCGACGTCCTCGCGACGCGGAAAAGCGACGCCGTACCACGGCAGCGTCTCCGGCGCGCGCTCGGTCATCAGGAAGCAGACCATGCCGCGCACGTAGCGAACCCGCGCGAAGAACGACTTTTCCTCGGGCGTGAGCGACGCGACCACGCCCGAAACCAGCGAGCCCGGCAGCGCGACCACCACGGCATCGGCGAGCACGCGGTCCTCGCGGTCGCCGGCGCCGCTCTGCCCGCTGTGTCTGCTGGACCGGATGGTGAGGCGGGCACCGTCGGCGTTGGTCTCGATCGCGGTCACTTCGCAGCCGGTGCGCACGGGCACCTGCTCGGCGAGCGTCTGCGTGAGCAGCCCGATGCCGCCGTCGAACGCCTGGAGCTGAAAGCCCGAGAGAACGAAGCGCGCGCTGAGGAGCGCGAAGGCGCTCGAAAGATCCTCGGGATCGGCGTCGAAAGTCGACGAGAACGCCGGCACGAACAGATACTCCGCCGCTTCCTCGCCGACGATGCGCGCGAGCCCGCGCGCGAGGGTTTCCCGGTCGATCCCCGCGGCGCGCTCGGGATGATACGGATCGAGGCGGCGGCGATGCCTCGCGAGTTCGAACAGCAACCGCGGGAGTCGCAATTTCGCGCCGGTGGAAAGCAGTCGCGAACGCGCGAACGCGACGAGCGAGTCGTAGTCGCCCGCGTGCAGCATGCCGTCACGCAGGATCGCGTTGCTGGTGTTCGCAACGGGGTGCAGCCGCGCGCGCAGTCCGAGCGCATCGACGACGCGCTGCATGTTGCGATAGCCACTCGCGACGAACTGCGCGCCGCGATCGACGACGAAGTCGCCGCGCGGCGTCGTGACGCGCTCGCTGCGCATCCGCCCGCCCGCCACCGGCTCGCGCTCGAGCACCTCGACGTCGTGGCCGGCACGGCGAAGCCGCCACGCGCAAGTGAGCCCCGCAACGCCTCCCCCCACGACCACAACCGACGCCATCCACACATCTTAGGGAGGTGCCTCTCAGGGAGGTGCCGGGCGTCAAGTTATTTCTTGTCAAGTTATGGGAACAACCTGACCGGAATAACTTGACGCCCAAATAAGTTGACGCCCGGCACCCCCGAAGGGGTGCTCCTGGGTGCGTTGACTTGTGGCGAACAAGTGGCGAAAGTCGGCTTCGTGTCCCACCCGTCTTCCTCCGATGTCGTCGAGCTGCGCTGCGCGAGCGCTTTTTCTTTTCTCGAAGGTGCCAGCAACCCCGAAGACCTCGCCGAGCGCGCCGCTGAGCTGGGCTACGGCGCCGTCGCGCTCGCCGATCGCGGCGGCCTCTACGGGATCCCGCGCTTCCACCAGGCAGCGAAGGCGGCGGGAATCGAGGCGATCGTAGGAGCAAGGATCGCGGTCACTGACCGCGATCCGCGCAGTGAGCCGAAGGCGAACGAAGGTCATCGGGCCAGAATCGCGGTGAAAGACGGGCCCGAGCTGCTGCTGCTGGTCGAGTCGCAGCGCGGCTATCGAAACCTCTCGCGGCTGCTCACCGTGGCCCACGAACGGGGCGGCAAGAGCGACGCATCGGCGACCTGGGACGAAGTCGCCGAGCACGCGGGTGATCTCATCGCGCTGGTGCGCGGAGACGGCTCGCTCTCCGCCGCGTCACTCGATCGGACCCGTGGCGTGCTCGGACCCGGGCGGGTGTGGGTCGACGTCTCGCGCCATCTCGACCGGCGCGCCGAAGGCGAAGCGCGCTGGGCAGCGGCCGTCGCGGAATCACTCGGCGTCCCGATCGCCGCGACCAACGACGTGCGCCACGCGCGCCAATCGGATCGCCCGCTCTTCGACGCCCTCAGCTGCCTACGCCACCACGTGACCCTCGACAGCGCGGGCCGTCGCCTCGCGCCCAACGCCGAACGCCATCTGCTCGCAGCGGCGGAGTGGACGCGCCGCTTCGCCGATCGTCCCGCGTGGCTCGCTGCGACGCGCCAGGTCGCCGGGCGCTGCGCCTTCCGCATCGGCGACCTCGGCTACCGCTTCCCCACCTTCCCCACCGAAGACGGCGAGTCGCAGCCGTCGCTGCTGCGCCGTCTCACCCTCGACGGCGCGCGCATGCGCTACGGCCATCCGCTTCCCGAACGCGCGCACCGCCAGCTCGAGCACGAACTGCGCGTGATCGAGAAGCTCGACCTCGCCGGCTACTTCCTGATCGTGTGGGACATCGCGCGCTACGCACGCGAGCGTCGCATGCTGGCGCAGGGGCGCGGATCGGCCGCCAACAGCGCCGTCTGCTACGCGCTCGGCATCACCGCCGTCGACCCCGTCGGCATGGAGTTGCTCTTCGAGCGCTTCCTCTCCGAAGAGCGCGGCGAGTGGCCCGACATCGACATCGATCTGCCGTCGGGCGATCCGCGCGAGGACGTGATCCAGTATGTCTTCGCGCGCTACGGACGACACGGCGCCGCGATGACCGCCAACGTCATCACCTACCGCACGCGACTCGCCGTGCGCGAAATGGGCAAGGTGCTCGGTCTCGCGCCCGACGCCATCGACAAGCTCGCCAGGGTGCTCGCCACGCTCGAGCTGCGCGAAGGACTCGACGAAACGCGCGCGCTGCTGCGCCAGGGCGGCGTCGACCCCGATGCGCCGCGCGTGCTCCGCCTGCTCGGCCTCGTCGATCGCGTGCGCGGCCTGCCGCGCCATCTCGGCCAGCACTCGGGCGGCATCGTGATCGCCGCGGGCCGCCTCGACGAAGTCGTGCCGATCGAACCCGCGTCGATGCCCGGTCGCCGCGTGGTGCAATGGGACAAGGACGACTGCGCCGACCTCGGCATCATAAAGATCGACCTGCTCGGCCTCGGCATGCTGAATGCGCTCGAGCACACCATCCGGCTCGCGCGCGAGCACGAAGGCGTCGCGATCGACCTCGCGAAACTCCCGCCCGATGATCCCGCCACTTTTGCCATGATCCAGCGCGCCGACACCATGGGCACCTTCCAGATCGAGAGCCGCGCGCAGATGGCGACACTGCCGCGCATGAAGCCCGCGAACTTCTACGACCTGGTGGTGGAAGTCGCGATCATCCGCCCCGGCCCGATCGTCGGGAAGATGGTGCACCCCTACCTGAACCGGCGCGCCGGTCGCGAACCCGTCGAGTACTCGCATCCGTCGCTCGAACCGATTCTGCGTCGCACCCTCGGCGTCCCGCTCTTCCAGGAACAACTGCTGCGACTCGCGATGACGGCAGCCGGCTTCAGCGGCGGCGAAGCCGAAGAGCTGCGGCGCGCGATGGGCTTCAAGCGCTCCCGGGAGCGCATGCAGAAGATCGAAGCCAGGCTGCGCCACGGCATGACCGAGCGCGGCATCACGGGCACCGCGCAAGACGACATCGTGCGTGGCATCACCAGCTTCGCCCTCTACGGCTTCCCCGAATCCCACGCCGCCAGCTTCGCCTTGATCGCCTATGCCTCGTCCTGGCTCAAATGCCACCACCCCGCCGCCTTCCTCGCGGGATTGCTCAACGCCTGGCCGATGGGCTTCTACTCGCCCGCAAGCCTCATCAAAGACGCCCAACGCCACGGCGTCGCGGTGCTTCCCATCGACGTACTCCATTCGAAGTGGCTATGCGACCTCGAAAGCAAGAGGTGCCGGCTAGGTTTTCGATTCGTGCAAGGCCTCCACTCCGAAACCGCTCGACGCATCGAGGCGGCGCGCGGCGAGCGACCGTTCGCGCACGTCGCCGACCTCGCGCGCCGCGCCGAACTCTCGCGCGCCGAGCTGCTGACGCTCGCCGAACTCGGTGCGCTCGCTTCGATCGACCCCGACGCCTGCTCGCGGCGTGCCGCACTCTGGCAGGTGGCGGCTCTCGAACGCGACCACCGATCGCTCTTCGCCGGCGCCTCCCCGCCCGCGGCCACTTCGCCGCTGCCCGAGATGAGCGCACTCGAGGAAACCCTCGCCGACTACCGTGCGAGCGGAGTCTCGACGGGCCCGCACGTGATGGCGCACCTGCGCGAGCGGCTCGCGCAGCGCGGTGTGCTCTCCGCAATTGCGCTACGCGACGTCCCGAATGACTGCTGGGTGCGCACGGCGGGCCACGTCATCGTGCGCCAGCGACCCGGTTCCGCGGGCGGCATGTGCTTCCTCACCATCGAAGACGAGACCGGCACCTCGAACGCCGTGCTCGGGCCGCAACAGTTCCGGCGCTTCCGCGTCGCGCTCCACACCTCGCCGCTGGTCGAGATCGCAGGAACCGTCCAGAATGTCGACGGCGTGCTGCATGTGCGCGTGAAGCACCTCGCAACGCTCGCGCTCGAAGCCGATTCCCCGCCGCCGGGCGCCCAGCTGCCGGTCTCGCACGACTACCACTAGCAACCAGCTCGTGGTCCGCGCCGTTCGTTCGTCGTGCCCCGCGCTATCTTGCGCCGCCGTCCGGGGGGTCCATGAGCCGAGCGACAGCGGTGGCAGGTGCGTCGGTGCGACGCGGCGCCGTGCACTTCGGCGTGCTCGGACCACTGCTCTGTTGGGCGATCGTCTACGCCGACATCGGCACCAGCGTCTACTACGTCCCCGGTATCCTGTTTCGCGAAGTCGGCAGCAGCGCGGCGAGTTTCGTACTCGCCACCTCGATCGTCTTCATCTTCCTCGCCGAGAAGTACGCCGACATCTCCGCGCGTTACGCCGCCGGCGGCGGCGTCGTTTCGGTCGCGAACGACGCCTTCGGTCCGCGCGTCGGTGCGCTCGGCGGCATGTTGATCCTGGTCGACTACTTCCTCACCGCGGCAATCTCCGCCGTGTCGGGATTTTCGTATCTCGCCACGATGTTCCCGTCGCTGGAACACGCCGTGCCGATCCTCGCGGCGGTCGGGCTGATCCTGCTCGGTGTGCTCAACTGGGTCGGGATCCGCGAGTCGGCGACGGTGAGCGCCGCGATCGGAGCGGCCGCATTCGCAGTGTTGATCGCGCTGGTCGGCGTCGCGTCGTGGAACATCGGTCCACAGCACTGGGAGCAGATCGGCGGTCAGCTCGCCGCGGCCGGCCGGCTCCCGCTGGGCGATGCGGTGGTCGGATTCTCGGGCGCATGGCTGGCGTTCAGCGGGCTCGAATCGCTGGCACAGATCTCGCCGGCGATGGCGACACCGCGCCGGCGCACCGCCAGCATCGCAGTGGGACTCGTGGTGGTGGCGGTCCTCGCAACGTCACCGCTGCTGACTGCGTTCTCCACCAATGTGCTCGACCCGCGCGGCTTGAACCCCGACGCGCTGCAATCGGAGCTCGCCTTCGCGATGGGCGGCCCCTGGCTGCGGGTGCTGGTGGTGATCACCGCCTCCTCACTGCTGCTCTTCGCCTCGAATACCGCACTGGTGGGCGCCTATCACATCTTCGGTGCACTCGCGGACGGCGGCTTCCTGCCCGGCCTGCTGCTGAATCGCTCGGAGCGCTTCGGGACGCCGACCCTCGCGATCACACTCGCCGTGATGATGCCGATCGCCGTACTCGCCATGACGGGTGGCAACATCGCGACGCTCGGCGGGCTCTACGCCTTCGGGCTGCTCGGCGCCTTCGCGCTGTCGTCGATCTCGCTCGACCGCGTGCGCATGGCGGAGGGTCAGCGCGGATTGCTGTTCGCCTTGGGCGTCGCGACCACCGTGATGGTGCTCGTCGCGTGGGCGACGAACCTGGTGGCGAAGCCGGCCGCTACGATTTTTGGCGGATCGCTCACTGCGATCATGATGCTCGGGGGCCTCGCCTACCGGCGCGGCATCTGGCGACCGCGCGCCGCCGCGTCGGTAACGCCCGAAGCAACGAGCGACTACTCGAGGAGGCCGCCGCGCATCTCACGGGCCGCAAGGAAGTGGACGTCGCGGTGCTCTTCGTCGACGAAGTGCCGGGGCTCTTCGTGCCACGCGACACCGAGCCGTCACGCGAAGCCCGCGGCGTCCTCGAGCAATCCGTCGCGCGGCTCAACGCGCAGGGCGCCGCGGCCATCCCGATCTGGCGCGTCGCGAGCGACGCGGGCGAAGCCATCGCCGACGCCGCCGCTCGTCTCGGCGTCGACGCGATCCTGATCGGCACCTCCCAGCGCGGGATGCTCTGGCACATGCTGCGCGGCAACGTCCTCGCCCGACTCAGCGCGCGAGTCCCCGCCCGCACCCGCCTCGTCATCGTCGCCTGACCCCGTTGACTTGGGGACGTTCCTGAAGTCAAGCAAGTCAACGGGGGCAGGAACGTCCCCAAGTCAACGAGCTAGGATGCGCGGGGCATGCGGGGAGATCAGCTGGCGCGGCAGTGGAGGCTCATCCAGCGACTGGCGCGCAGTCGCTGGGGCGTCGGGCTCGACGACCTCGCGAACGACTTCGAGTGTCATCGCCGCACCATCTACCGGGATCTCGACGCGCTGATGGCGGCCGGCTTCCCGGTTCTCTCGGAACGCCGCGAGGGTCGCGTCTTCTATCGCTTCCTCGACGACTTCAAGCTCGGCGACGTGCCGTTCACACCCGACGAGATCCTGTCGCTCGCGTTCGGCGAAGACCTGCTGCGCACGCTCGAAGGCACCGTCTTCCACGACTCGATCCGCTCGGCGCTCGCGAAGATCCGTGCGAGCCTCGGCCCCGAGATGACGGAGTTCCTGGCGCGACTCGGCGAGTCATTCCGTGTACTGCCGGGTCCCCACGGCGACTACGCAGCGCTGCGCGACACGATCCGCGTGCTCAACGAGGCGGTGCTCGATCGGCGCAGCATCTCGATGCAGTACCGAACCGGGCGCACCGGCCGCGAGCGCGCGCGCGATCTCGATCCGTATCGGATCTGGTATCGCGGCGGCGCGCTCTACGTGGTCGGCCACGACCATCACTCGGGAGAGGTGCGCACCTTTGCGGTCAAGCGCATCGGCGCGATCCGCCGCACCGATCGACGCTTCACGGTGCCGGCGAGCTTCGACTTCGACGCCTACATCGGCGCCGCCTTCGGGGTGATCCACGAGCCACCCGTGCGCGTGCGCATCCGCTTCGAGAAGCGCTGGGCCGACTGGGTCGCGGAACGCACCTGGCACGCGACGCAGCAGCTGGAGCGCCGCGCCGGCGGCGCCCTCGAACTCACGATGGAAGTGGGAGGCGCGGCCGAGGTACGCAGCTGGGTGCTCTCGTTCGGCGCCGGCGCCGAGGTGCTCGAACCCGCTTCGCTGCGCGAAGACGTGCAGCGCGAACTCACCCGGGCGGCGGCGCGCTATCGCGGTTAGCAGGCATCTCGGCTTCCTGATCGGGGCTGCTGGCCGACACCCGGCGGTGAAAATGCGAAGGGCCGCGGACCTGCGCCCGCGGCCCTGTTCTTTCAGGACGTCGGCCGCTCAGGCAATCAGCGAGAGTTCCGGCACCGTCGTCGCGCGATCGCCGCGGTCGTAGAGCATGCCGAGCTTGCGGTACTGCGACTCGGTGCGCTCGGTGACGAGGCCGAGGTTACGCAGGTTCGGCAGCACCGTGTGCATGTAGATGAGGCTGTTCAGCTCGGCCCAGTTGGGCATGCCGAGCGTCGCCTTCGTGAGGTTGCTCGCATCGATGCCGTACTTCGGACCGAGCGTCTGGAGCATGTCGAGCTGCTGGTTGGCGTTGAGCGCTTCGAGAATGCCGAACGCCCAGTCCTCCATCTCGTCCATCTCGGTCTTGTCGGCCTCGCGCACCGCACGGCGCATCGTGAGCACCCCGAAAGCCGCGTGGCGTGCTTCGTCCTGCTCGACGCCAACCAGCAGCTCGACATGCTCCAGACGCTCGGTCCGAAGTACGGCATCGATGCGAGCAACCTCACACAGGCGACGCTCGGCATGCCCAACTGATCGGGTAGATGGTGCCGAGCTTGCGGGACAGGAACTTCGAGATCGCCTCGAGATGGCGCGCCTCGTCGGCCACCTGGCTCGCCGAGTACCATTTCTCGTCCATCTTGGTGCAGACATTGGTGAGCTGACCGCAGAGCTGGAGCGCCGCCTGCTCGCCGTGCAGCAGCTGCGAGAGCGTGTGGCCCAGCTCGTCGAAGGCTGCGGCCTTCTGCGTCGCCTCGTCCTTGCCCATCAGCCTGCAGATCTGGGCCAGCATCGACGCTTCGGGCGAGAGCACCCACTCGTCGTTCGAGACGGGGATCGACCAGTCGAGATCGCGCTCGGCGTTCCACTGGTTGACCTTGCCCTTCTCGTAGAGGGCGCGGAGTTCCTCGACCTCGGAGCCGTACTCCCAGGTCCAGTTGAGCGTGAGTGGCGTGGCGACGTCGGTCTTCGCGCGCAGCTTCGCGATCTCGCTCTCGTCGACGAACTCGATCACTTCGAAGTCACCGAACCGCTTTCGGTGTTGCTGCATCAGCTTGTTCAAGATTGCCCTCCCTCATCGGACGACGCGGGGCGCGCGGCCAGTCCGTAGTGCAAGAATTGCTTCATCTCGGCCTTGCGTGCGCGCACGGCTTCCGCCGAGAGCAGGGGACCGCCGAGCAGCCGCTCGCCGATCTCTCCCGACGCGAAGTGGTAGATCGTCGCGCCGATCAGGGTCTGGACCACGTGCGGTGCGGACGCTGCGCGGAACTCACCGGCGCGCATGCCCTGCTGTAGGAGCCGCGTGATTCCGTCGAGCACGTTCGCGAGGCGGCGTTCGGCCGCTTGCCCCTCTGGCCAGTCCGCCGCGTCGAACTCGTCTTCCTCGAAGAGCGCGCGCAGCAACAGGCGCGCCGACGCCGGCTGCTCGGCGAAGGCATCGACGAGCGCGTCGATCCAGCGGTCGAGTCTTTCGGCGGCCGGAGCGTGCGCCGTGAGGATCGGCTGGACGCGCTCTTCGACCCGCGCGAGCACGCGCTCCACCACGGCGAGGTAGAGCTGCACCTTCGAGCGAAAATGGTGGAAGAGCGACGACTTCCCGAGTCCCGCCGCCTCGGCGAGCTCGCGCATGCCGACGCCGGCGAAGCCGCGCCGCGCATACAGCGCTTCCGCGACCTCGAGGATCTTCGCGTGCGAGTTGGCGGTGGCGTCATTCATCTTCTGGCTCCGACCGATCGGTCGGGCGGCAGCTTATCTGGACACCAGACGGGAATCAATCCAGACTGGATTCAGAATCGATCTGGAAAGAGCTCAGGGCTTCGGCCGGCTCAGCCGTCTGGTCTTCGGCTTCGGCTTCTCAGTCGGCGGCGCCGGGGCGGGCGTCACCGCGGGCGCGGGCGCTGCTTCGGGCGGCGCTGGTGATGGCTCCACAGGAGCGGGAGCCGGCTCATCCGGAAACGGCACCTGCTCAGCGTCCTGACCGAGCCAGGAATCCTGCGGCACACCAGAGGGCCGGACGGGTGCCGTGGGCGACGGCGGCGATACCGGCTGTACAACGGGTGCGGGCGTCGCGATCGGAGCCTCTGGAGCCGGGATCGCCGGCACCGTCGCGGGCACCATCTCGGGCGCCGGAACGCGCGCCGGAACGGGCGCAGAAGCGGGCGTCGAAGCGGGCGCGACGGGCGCGCCCGGCACCGGCGGCAGGATCGGCGCGACCGCAGGTGCAGGTGCAGGTGCAGGTGCAGACGGTTCGACGGGAGTTGCTGCGGGCGCCGGAATGACTGCTCCCGGTGTCGTCGCCGCTCCGGGCAACACGCGCGCGCTGCCCACGCGCTCGACCCGAAAGCCACGTTGCGCGAGCAGCTCGGGAATTCCCTGCGGGCCGATCAGATGTCCGGTTCCCACCACCACGAAGCGCGGCTTCGCGTCGGCCGAGAGCGCCACGATGCGATCCGTCATCGTGCGGTTGCGGTTGTAGAAGACCCGTTCGTAGAACTGGCCGAGCGCCGCATCGCCGGTCGAGTTGCCGAAGAGCAGCTCGGTCAACGTCTTCTCGTCGCCCTGCTCCCAGGCGGTGAGCGTCGCGCGTGTCACGGCGAGCAACGCCTGCGCCTCGCGGAGGATCTCCACCAGCATCGTCTCTTGCAGAGGTGCGGGCAGACCCGCGAAGAGCTCCGCCTGTTCCTCGAGCGACTCCAGGGGCACGATGCCTTTGCGCCCGCTCGCGCGCCGCATCATCACCACGTCGACGCCATTCTCGGCTTCGAGACCCGCCGCGGTGTACTCGAGCTGGGTCACCACCTGCGCGACGAGCCAGGGTCGCATGCGGTCGACGCGCTCCATCGGGTAGCCACGCGCCTTCATGTACGTCGCGAGCTGCTGGTAGGTGTCCGGCGCAACGACGCTGCGCAGCGTCGTTCCGCGCGGCAGCAGGCCGAAGCGGTTGATCGCGTCGACCGCGTCGATGGGCGAGGGCGTCGAGGTGTCGAGCTCCACGACCAGCTCCAGCGCTTGCGCCCAGTCCTGCTCGATGCGCGCGTCGAGCACCAGCTGGCGGCGGTCCCCGATGTGCACCGAGCCGAGCAGGAAGAGGTGCGCGCCGTTCACCGCCTGCGCTTCCCAGAAGAACGCCCTCGGCGCGAGTGCGTCGCTGGGAGCGGGCTCGGGAGTGGGCTTGGACTTCGACTTCGGCGGCGAGGCGCATGCCGTGACGAGCGCCAGCACGGCAATCGCCACGAAGCGTGCAACGCGCCCCGCGAGGCGCCCGTCGTGCACTAGGGTTCCACCACTTCGACCGGACCGAAGCGCTCGAGCTGCGGCCGCAGCGACGCCGCCGGCCCGACCGCGACGATCGCAACGCGATCGGGATGCAATAGCCGGCTCGCGGCGGCGGCGACGTCGTCCTGCGTCACCGCCTGCACGCGGGTCCGGTAGGTGTCGAGGGAGTCGGGCGGCAACCCGTAGACGTCGAGATCGACGAGCGAGCCCGCGATCGCCGACGAGGTTTCGAGACCGAGCACGAAGCGGCCGGCGGAGAAGCTCTTCACGAGCCGCAACTCGGCGGCCGACGGCGGCCTGCTGTGCATCCCGTCCATCTCGGCGAGTGCGATCTCGACCACGCGCCCGGCTTCGGCGACGCGCGTCGAAGTGCTCACCAGGAATGGACCCGGGTACCAGCGCAACGCGAAGCCAGACCCGACCGAGTAGGCGAGCCCCTCGTCCGCTCGCACGCGCGTCATCAGCCGCGACAGGAAGCCGCCGCCGCCGAGGACGGTGTTCATCAGATCGGCGGCGACGCGCTCGGGGTCGCGGCGCGAGATGCCCTCGTGGCCGATCGCCAGCATGGCCTGCGCGAGGTCCGGCCGGTCGACGATCACCACGCGGCGCGACGCGGGCGTCGGATCGGGCGCCGGGGTGCCCCGCTCGAGTCCCGCGCCGGCCGGCCAGTCGCCGAAATGGGCACGCACCTGCTCGAGCGCGGCCTCGGCCGTCACGTCGCCGACGACGTAGACGATCGACTGGGCGGGCGTGAAGAGCCGCGCGTGGAACGCGCGCAGCGCACGCGCATCGAGCTTTGCGACACTCGCGGGCTCGCCATCGGCCGACACTCCGTAGCGATGGCCACCGTAGAGCATGCGCGCCAACTGCTTGCCGGCGAGCGCCTGGGGCTCGTCCTTCTCCTGCTCGAAGCTCGCCAGCTGTTCGGCGCGCGCGCGCGCGACTTCGCCCGGGTCGAAGCGCGGTCGATGCACGACGTCGGCGAGCACGTCGAAGAGTCGCTTCGAGTCCTCCGAGAGTCCCGCGACGCCGACCGACGCCGAGTCCCATCCAGCGCTCGCGGAGAGCGAGGCGCCCATCTCCTCGACCGCGCGCGCCAGCGCGAGCGCGTCGCGCTTGCCCGCGCCGCGCTTCATCACGTCGAGCGTGAGCGACGCGATCCCCGCCTGCTCGAGCGACTCGCTGCCCGCGCCGCGCCGCGTGATCACGCCCAGCGCGAGTCGCGGCAGCGAATGATCCTCGAGCACCAGCACGGTGACTCCATCGTCGAGCTGCGCGCGGTGCAGGCGCGACTGCGGCACGACCGGGCCTTCGACGATCGGCGGCGGCAACTGCTCCCACGCGGGCTTCGCGCCGAGCCCGGCGCAGCCGGCCGCGAACAGCACGATCGCAACGCCGGCAGCGAGCGCGCGGGAGCGCGTCACTTCGACGCCTGGGCGTTCGGCTGGGGAATGACGTGCACGACACTGCGGCGGTCGTCGCGGAAATAGGTTTGCGCCACGCGCTGCACGTCTTTGGCGGTGACGGCGGCAAACGCCTTCAAGCGCTCGTCCACCGAGCGGATACGCCCGAAGCTCACGTACTCGCGCGCGATGCGACTCGCCTTTTCGTTGGCGGTCTCCATGCCCGAGAGCAGGTCGACCTCGATCTGGCGCTTCGCCTTGGCCAACTCGCCGGACGGCACGGGTTCATCTCGCAGTCGCTGGATCTCCGCCATGAAGAGGCGTTCGACCTCGTCGACGTCGCGGCCGGGACGCACGCTCGCGAAGGCGTAGAAGAGTCCCGCGTCCTGCAGCTCCCAGTACGCGCCCTGCGCGCCGAGCGCCAGCTCTTTGTCGTAGACCAGCTTCCGGTAGAGCCGCGAACTGCGCCCCCCGGAGAGCACGAGACTCGCGACGTCGAGGGCTTCCGCGTCGGGATGCCCGATCGCGGGTGCGTGCCACGCGGCGGCGAGGATGGGGCTGCGCACGTCGAAGCGGACGACGCCGCGGCGCTCCCCACGCTGTTCCGGTTCCTTCGTCGGGCTGCGCGGGATCTCGGCGACCGGCTCGAAGCCCCCGAAGGCGCGCCGGACGCGGGCGAGGGCATCGGTCGCGTCGAAGTCGCCCGCAATCGCGATCACGATGTTGTTGGGCGCATAATAGGTCCTGAAGAAATCCTGGCACGCCTTCACGGGAACGGTCTCGATGTCGCTGCGCCAGCCGATCGTCGGCACGCGATACGGGTGCGCCTGGAACGCGAGCCCGAGCAACAACTCGAATGCGCGCCCGTCCGGCTGGTCCTCGCTGCGCAGGCGGCGCTCCTCCAGCACCACCTGGCGCTCGCTCGCGAGTGTCTCCTCGGTGATCTTGAGATTGGCGAGGCGTTCCGCCTCCAGCTCGATCACCAGCGGCAGCGAATCGGGCGCGACGTCCTCGAAGTAGACGGTCGTGTCGGCCGTGGTGTAGGCGTTCACGCGACCGCCGCGGCCCTCGATCATGCGCTCGTGCGACTCGGGCGGCAGTCGATCGGTGCCGCGGAACATCATGTGCTCGAACAGGTGCGCGAGCCCCGTGTAGCCGGTCTCGTCCTTCGAGCCCGCGCGCACCCACATCTGGAACGAGACGCCGGGCGTGGCAGGATCCGGGAGCAGCAGCACGGTGAGACCGTTGTCGAGCTTGGTGATCTGGGTGCGCAGGGCGGGATCGTCCACGTCCGGCGCGGCGAACGCCGCAATCGCGACGCCTCCGAGAGCAAGCGCAAGCGCGGCGACGAGCGCTTTGCGGAGAGCGGCTGCGAGCATGGCGGCCTAGCCTAACCCAGCACTACTTGGAGTCCACGATGCGCGACGACGATTCGTTGCTGCGTGAGATCCTCGATCGCTGCCGCACGATCGCCGTGGTCGGCATCAAGGCGGGCGCGGACGACGATGCCTACCGCGTTCCGCATTACATGCAGCAACACGGCCATCGCATCGTGCCAGTCTCTCCGAAGCTCGATACCGTGCTGGGCGAGCGCTGTGTCGCGAGCCTGCGCGAAGTGCACGAGCGCGTGGACCTCGTGAACCTCTTCCGCGCCCCGCAGCACCTGCCCGCGCACGTGGACGAGATCCTCGCGATGGACCCCCTCCCCTTCGCGGTGTGGTTCCAGCTCGGCATCCGCGACGACGCAAGCGCGGCGCGCCTGCGCGCCGCCGGGGTGCGCGTCGTGCAGGACGCGTGCCTGATGGTCGAACACGCCCGCCTCGCAGGTCGCGTCCACCCCTGACCGTTGACTTGGGGACGGTCAGTTCTTCACGCGGACGCGGAAGTGGCGGGCTTGCATCCAGCGCACGCCGAACAGGTCGACGATGCCGACCCAGAGGCGGTTGCCGATGCCGTACTTGGAGACACCGTAACGGCGCTCGCGGTGCGCGACGGGCATCTCGACGATCTTCGTCGCGCCCTCCATGCGCAGCAGCGTGGGGAGGAAGCGGTGCATGTTGCGGAAGAGCCGGACGCGCTTCACGTACTCGGTGCGCATCGCGCGCAGCGAGCAGCCGACGTCGGTGACCGACTCGTTCGTCACCCAGTTCCGCGCGCGGTTGGCGACGCGCGACGAAACGAGCCGCACCCACGAGTCGCGACGCTTCATGCGCACGCCGTTCACGACGTCGGCGCCCTCGGCGTCCATCTTCGCAACGAGTCTGGGGATGTCGGCGGGATCGTTCTGCAGGTCGGCGTCGAGCGTGACGGTGATCTCGCCGCGCACGGCGTCGAAGCCCGCCGCGAATGCCGCCGTCTGGCCGTGGTTGCCGTCGAGCACCACCACGCGCACGCGAGGGTCCTTGGCGGCGATCTCGCGCAGCACGGCGAGGCTGCGGTCCTTCGAGCCGTCGTCCACGAAGACGATCTCGGCGCCGCCGGCGATGCTCGCGAGCGCGGCGTCGAGTTCGCGGTGCAGTGTCGCGAGTGACTCTTCCTCGTTGTAGACGGGGATCATCACCGAAACGCGCGGCGGCGCGGGACTCGCGGCGCTCACGCTACGACTCGCGGCAGAGCACGAACCAGGAGCCGAGGTCTTTGCCCTTGCGCGCCGCCGATCCGATCGTCACGTGCTGCGAGACGCCGCGCAGGCGATCGATCATGAAGCCGTACACGAGGCGCGAGAGACCCACCTCGTTGCGGCGGATCTCCGGCCACTCGGGCGGATGCGCCGGCGGCACCTGGTTGTAGTCGACGAGTAGCTCGCCGCGCTCGGCGTCGGGGCGCAGCACGAAGTAACCGGGGCCGGTGAGCCAGCGCATGCTGCCCTCGTTGTAGCCCCAGAGCTGCGCGGGCGCGTTGGCGTCGGCGTCGGCCGGGCGACAGAAGCGCTTCTCGAAGTGGCTGAAGGCGGGCAGCGTGTTCTTGCCGTAGTGCCGCACGGGCTTCATGGCTGCGACGCTGGGGCCGACCATGTCGGTCATGCGCAGTTCGCGAAAGCCGGCGACCGCCTCGTAGAGCCGGCGCTGTTCGGCGCGGCCCGCGGAGCGGACCGCGGTGACGCGTTCGGCGTGGCTCATGTCGTCGAGCACGCGCGCCACCTCGATCGGTTTCACGACGGCTTCACGCAGAAGACCTAGAAACGCGCGAGTCGGATCGGAATCGTGGTTGCCGGCCATGGGGCACCTCCGCTCGCGCGAAGGTAACGTCGGCCCTCACGGGGCGGAAGCCCGCGCCGGCCCAGGCATGGCCGGATCGTCCTGGCGATTCGGCGACTTCGATTGGGCGACCTGGATTTCGCGAGTTCGATTTGGCGAGTTGGGGAGGAGTCGCGCTGCACGCTGCGCCCGCCAGTCCCTGGGTCCGAGCCGTCCTGTTCGCGGGGACGGCGCTGCTGCTGCTAGCGCGCCTCGACGGCACGGGCCTGTGGGCGCCCGACGAACCGCGTTACGGCCACGTCGCCGAGACGGTGCGGTCGATGGAGTTCGGCGCGAGCGGCCTCGTGTTGTTGCACCTGAACGGCGAACCCTACACGCAGAAGCCTCCCCTCTACTACTGGCTGGCGGCGGCGGCGGGCGCGCCGTTCGGTCGCGTGAGTGAGACTGCGGCGCGTTTGCCGTCGGCGCTTGCCGGGATCGCGCTGATCGGACTCACGCTGGTGTTCGGTACGCGTCTGCTCGGCGGCGCGACCGCCACGCTCGGCGCCGCGTTGCTGCTCACCACCTTCGAGTTCGCGGACAACGCGCGACGCGCGCAACTCGACGTGCTCCTCGCACTCTTCGAGACGCTCGCGCTCGTCGCGTTCTGGCACATCGACCGCGGCATCGGTCGCCGTTGGCTCGCGCAGC
>JAGSPS010000297.1 GCA_018262315.1 Deltaproteobacteria bacterium
CCACTGCACCGCCCTCGGCAAGGTGCTTCTGGCGTGCGGCGCCAAGGGCACGCTCGAAGTGTACGACCGCGACGTCGTCGCGAAGCATGGCGTCGTGGCGCGCACCGAGGCCACGATCGTCGATCGCGACAAGCTCATCGAGCACCTGCGCCGCGTCGCCGCGCAGGGATTTGCGCTCGACATCGAGGAATGCGAGCGGGGCATGTCCTGCGCGGCGGCACCCATTCTCGACGCGTGCGGACGCCTGGTCGGCGCCTTCTCGGTCTCTGGACCCGTCTTCCGCTTGGACCTGGATACGCTCGAGAACCGCATCGTGCCGCTGCTGTTGGCCGCCGCCGCCGAGCTCTCCCGCCTGCTGGGCTGCGAGGCGAGCTGAGACCGCCGCCACTTCGCGTCGCGTCCCGCGAGTCGCTTGTCGGCGCGACTGCGTTTCCGTAGGCTGGTCTAACGCATCGCGGTTGCAGCGAAAAATGACCGCGGGTCGAACTCGCGGTCAGATCGTTCGCGCTGTCTCGGACAGGAGACCGGCATGGACTTCACGCTCAGCGACGAGCAGCAATCCCTCCAGGAGACTGCGCGTCGCTTCGCCCAGACGGAGATCGCGCCGAACGCCGCCCATTATGACCAGGCCGCTGAGTTTCCGCGGGAGATCATCAAGAAGGCCTGGGAGCTGGGCCTGGTGTCGATGTGCGTTCCGGAGGCCTACGGCGGGGTCGGCCTCTCGATGCTCGATTCGTGTATCGCCGTCGAGGAGATCGCCTGGGGTTGCGCGGGGATGGCGACCTCGATCATGTGCAACGACCTCGGGCTGATGCCGATCCTCGTGGGTGGAAGCGACGAACAGAAGAAGCGCTGGCTCACGGAGTGCACCAGCGACTTCAAGCTCGTCTCCTTCTGCCTCTCGGAGCCCAACGCCGGCTCGGATGTCGCAGGCATGCAGCTCCTCGCCGAGCGCGACGGCGACCACTACGTGCTGAACGGCACCAAGTGCTGGATCACCAACGGTGGCGAGGCCGACCTCTTCACGGTTTTTGCGACGCTCGATCGCGCGAGCCGGCACAAGGGTATCTGCGCGTTCGTGATCCCACGGGGCACGCCGGGCCTCGCGCCCGGTAAGAAGGAAGACAAGATGGGACAGCGCGCGAGCGACACGCGCGTCATCCATTTCGACAACGTGCGCGTGCCCGCGAGCGACCAGCTCGGGCAGGAGGGCGAAGGCTTCAAGATCGCGATGCAGACGCTCGACCGCACGCGGCCGCCGATCGGTGCGCTTGCGACCGGCATTGCGCGCCGCGCGCTCGACGAATCGGTCGCATACGCGAAGGAGCGCAAGGCATTCGGCTTCCCGATCGGCGGCTTCCAGGCGGTGCAGTTCCTGCTCGCCGACATGGCGAAGGACATCGAGGCTGGTCGCCTGCTCACGCGCCAGAGTGCGTGGATGGTCGACCAGGGCATGCGCGCGTCGAAGTACTCGTCGTTCGCGAAGTGCTTCGCCACCGACACCGCCATGCGCGTCACGACCGACGCGGTGCAGATCTTCGGCGGCAACGGCTACACGAAGGAGTACCCGGTCGAGAAGCTGATGCGGGACGCCAAGCTCATGCAGATCTACGAGGGGACCAACCAGATCCAGCGGCTGGTGATTGCGCGCGAGTTGCTGAAGGAGTAGCTGCGCGAAGCCAAAGTCTCGCATTTGCGAGGGAAACAAGGGTCGACGCGTGCTCGCGTGATTTGATAGACTGCGCGCTCTTTCCGAGCGCTGTGGAGGGGAATGCGTTGGCGATCACAAGAGAACAGGCGCTGGCATATCACGAGTCGGGAAGGCCCGGGAAGATCAAGGTCGTCCCGACCAAGCCGACGCTGACGGCCGATGACCTTTCGCTGGCGTACACGCCTGGAGTCGCGGAGCCCTGTCGTGAGATCGTCAAGGACCCCGACGCCGCCTACCGCTATACCACCAAGGCGAACCTCGTCGGCGTAGTCAGCAACGGCACCGCGGTACTGGGGCTCGGCAACCTGGGTGCGCTTGCGGGCAAGCCGGTGATGGAAGGCAAGGGCGTCCTCTTCAAGCGCTTCGCAGACATCGACGTGTTCGACATCGAGGTCGCGAGCGAGGACGCCGAAGAGATCATCAAGTTCTGCCAGCTGATCGCACCCACTTTCGGCGGCATCAATCTCGAAGACATCCGCGCGCCCGAGTGCTTCGAGATCGAGGCGCGCCTGATCGAAACGCTCGACATCCCGGTCTTCCACGACGACCAGCACGGCACCGCGATCATCTCGGGCGCCGCGTTGCTGAACGCCCTCGAGCTGGTCGGCAAGAAGATCGAGGACGTGAAGGTCGTCTTCTCCGGGGCGGGCGCCGCGGCGAGCGCATGTGCGCGTCTCTACAAGGACCTCGGCGTCGCGTCCGAGAACGTCCTGATGCTCGATTCGAAGGGCGTGATCTACGAAGGTCGCACCGCGGGAATGAACAAGTACAAGCAGGAGTTCGCGCGGCGCACCAATGCGCGCACGCTGAACGACGCGATGAAGGGCTGCGACGTCTTCGTCGGCCTCTCCTCTGCCGGTCTCGTCACGGCCGAGATGGTGAAGTCGATGGCCGCCAAGCCGATCATCTTCGCGATGGCGAACCCGGATCCCGAAATCACGCCGCCCGAAGTGAAAGCGGTGCGCAGCGACGCGATCGTTGCGACGGGTCGCTCCGACTACCCGAATCAGGTGAACAACGTGCTCGGCTTCCCGTTCATCTTCCGCGGTGCCCTCGACGTGCGCGCGAGCAAGATCAACGAGAATATGAAGCAGGCTGCCGTGCGGGCGCTCGCGGAGCTGGCGAAGCTCGGCGAGAGCGAAGGCATCCCGGACGTGGTGAAGAGCGCCTACGCCGGTCAGAGCTTCCACTTCGGTCCCGAATGCATCATCCCCAAGCCCTTCGACCCGCGCGTGCTCTTGCACGTTGCGCCGGCCGTCGCGCAAGCGGCCGTCGCATCGGGCGTGGCGCGGATCCCGCTCGACATCGCGAGCTATCGCCGCTCCCTCGAGAAGCGGCTCGTGGAAATTTCGAGCCTCTAGCAGGCGCGCGAGCGTGCTCAGCGAGGTCTGACGAGAGATGCCGATCGAGGAGAAGCTGAAGCGGCTCGAGGAGCTGAACGAGCGCGCCATGATGGGCGGCGGTCAGTCCCGGATCGACCGACAGCACGCCGCCGGAAAGCTCAGTGCACGCGAGCGCATCGAAGTGCTGCTCGACCCGGGCAGCTTCGTCGAGACCGATCGCTTCGTCGTCCACCGTTGCAGCGACTTCGGGATGGAAGAGCAGCAGATCCCGGGCGACGGCGTGGTGACCGGCTACGGCAAGGTCAACGGCCGGCTGGTGTTCCTCTTCGCGCAGGACTTCACCGTCTTCGGTGGTTCGCTCTCGGGCGCCTTCGCCGAGAAGATCTGCAAGGTGATGGATCTCGCGGCCAAGGCCGGGGCTCCCTTCATCGGACTCAACGACGGCGCGGGCGCGCGCATCCAGGAAGGCGTCGTGTCGCTCGGCGGCTACGGCGACGTGTTCACGCGCAACGTGATGGCGTCCGGCGTGATCCCGCAGATCTCGGCGATCATGGGTCCGTGCGCGGGGGGCGCGGTCTACTCCCCTGCGATGACCGACTTCATCATCATGGTGAAGAACACCTCGAACATGTTCATCACCGGTCCCGACGTGATCAAGACGGTGACGCACGAGGAGGTGTCTCCGGAAGACCTGGGCGGCGCCGTTGCGCATGCTTCGAAGAGCGGCGTCGCGGATTTCGCGGTCAACTCCGAAGAGGAGTGCATCCAGGTCATCCGCAACCTGCTCTCGTTCATTCCGCAGAACAACCTGGAAGATCCCCCGTTCGTTGCAACGGAAGATCCCGTCGATCGCCAGGATCCCGCGCTGCACAACCTGGTGCCGGACAATCCGAACAAGCCGTACGACATCAAGGAGCTGATCAAGCTCGTCGTCGACGACTCCAACTTCCTCGAAGTGCACCCGCTCTTCGGCAAGAACATGGTGGTGGGCTTCGCGCGCTTCGGCGGTCGCTCGGTGGGGATCGTCGCGAACCAACCGGCGCACCGCGCCGGCGTCCTCGACATCGACGCGTCGCGCAAGGGCGCCCGCTTCGTGCGCTTCTGCGACGCCTTCAACCTGCCGATCATCACCTTCGTCGACGTGCCGGGCTTCCTGCCCGGTGTCGACCAGGAGCA
>JAGSPS010000298.1 GCA_018262315.1 Deltaproteobacteria bacterium
TTCGAGCTGGACGGAGCCCTCTTCGTGGTGTTGCACCTGATGGTCGCCGGACGCCTGCTCTGGCGCGCGCCGCGCAACGAGTCCGCCGTGACGGCGCCCGCATCGCGACACCCGAAAACCGAACTCGGCGCGCTCGACTTCTCGACCGGCACCCTCGTCGCGACCGAGGCAGGCACGCGCAAGCGCGCGTCGCTGCACCTGCTGGCCGGTGAAGCCGCGCTCGCCGAGCACGATCCGGGCGGGCTCGAACCGCTCGCTGCGTCGCGCGACGCCTTCGCCGTCCGCCTGCGCGCCGCCAACCACACGCTGAAGCGCGCCCTCACCGACCCGCACGTGCTCGCGGGCATCGGCAACGCCTACTCCGACGAGATCCTCCACGAGGCCCGCCTCTCTCCGTTCAAGCAGACCCGGAAGCTCACGGAAGAGGAGATGGATCGACTCCACGCCGCAACGCGCAGCACACTGCTCGCCTGGACCGAGCGACTGCGCGCCGAGACGGGCGGCCGCTTCCCCGAGCACGTCACCGCGTTCCGGCCCGAGATGGCGGTCCACGGTCGCTACCGAGAAGCGTGTCCGCGCTGCGGCGCCCCGGTCCAGCGCATCGCCTACGCCGACAACGAGGCCAACTACTGCGCGCCGTGTCAGACCGACGGCAAGCTGCTCGCGGACCGCGCGCTGTCGCGGCTGCTGCACGGAGACTGGCCGAAGACGCTCGAAGAACTCGAAGTGCGCCGGCCCGCGCTGCCGCGCGCAGCGCCCGCGCCAGGACGCCGCACACGAAGGCGTCGCTAGCTGTTGAGTTCAGGGAGGTTCGTCACACGGACCTCCCTGAACTCAACAGCTAGACCCCGCTCCCTTCGGCGAGCGGATCGTCGGCTGCGTCGTGCGGCCCGTCGGGTTCGGCGAAGGCCTCGCCGGGCGGCGCACCGCTGAGGTGGCGGATGCGATCCTGCGCGGCGCCGAGTTCCCCGCGGATCACCAGGTAGAGACGGCGGTGCGTGCGCTCGCGTTGGCGGAAGCGCATCGCGTCGCGTTCGACGTCACGGATCCGGGCGTTGAGACGCCGCACCTCTTCCTCGGCGGCGTCGGCACGGTGGGCGAGAGCGCGGTGCTCGTCGGGGTCGATGCGCGCGACGCGCGACGCCTTGTCGCGCTCCTGCACCGCGACCGACGCTTCCTCCCGCAGTCGCGCCGTCTCGCGCCGCGCGCCCTCGGCGTCGCCTTCGAGTTTCGCGACCTCGTCACGCAGGCGTTTGCATTCTGCCTCGCGGGCGAGCAGCTCCGCTTCGAGCGCGCTGGCGCGCGCTTCGAGCGGCGCCCGCTCTTCCTGCGCGCTGAACGCGCGGCGCTTGGCCTTCTCGAGCCGGCGCCGCAGCTCCGCTACTTCGTCGCCGCGCTCGCGCCGCTCGGTCGTCTTCTGTTCGAGCGCGCGGCGCTCGCTCTCGATCGAATCGCGCAGGCCGGCGACTTCGCTCTCGAGCCCGTGTCTTCGGGTCCATTCGCCACGCCACGCGACGAACCCGATGACGGCCACCACCACGGCCATTCCCAACAGCGCGAGCACCATCCCCGTCATCGATGCCTCCTCCGCACCGGGGCGGACGGCGTACTCTAGAGCGCCCCGGCGACGCGATCCAAGCACCAGTAGATTCCGAGCGACCCAATCGCGTATGCCGGAGCGAGCGCGGTCCAGCGATGCGGCCGCGCACCCGAATCGCCGGCGAGGCGCGGCGCGAGCGCCGCCAGCGCCAGCAAGGCGGCGACCAGCGCGAGCTGGCCCGCCTCGATCCCGAGGTTGAAGCCAGCGAGCGCGAGCGGAATCTCGCGCGCCGGTACGCCGAGCGAGCCGAGCGCGCTCGCAAAACCGAGTCCGTGCAGCAGGCCGAAGCCAAACGGCAGCGCGACCGGTCGCCGCGCAACGCCGACGCGATCGGCGGCGGCGTCGGCGCGGCGCGCGCACGAGGCCGAGCGTCGCGACGCGCTTCATCGCGCCCGCTCCCGCTCGCGCAGCGCGGCGATTCCGTCGCGCAGCGCGGCGTCCTGGCGTTCGGCGATGCAGGCGTCACACACCACTTCGAAATCGGCGGCTCGCCTCGCGACCCGCTCCCGTAGCAAGACGGTTGCGGGCGGGTGAGCTGTCGGTCGGTGGCGAAGAGCAACGCTCCGAGGGCAGCGAAGTGGAGCCGGTGTCGAGCCGGACGCATCGCGCCTATGATGCCTCGCCCGGAGGCCTCCACCATGTCGTCCGAGATTCCGAGCCCCGCCGCGCGGCTGCGCGCGCTGGTCGCGCGGCCCGGCATCCGGCTGATGCCGTGCTGCTTCGACGCGCTCTCCGCGCGACTCGTCGAGCGAGCCGGCTTCGAACTGACCTTCATGAGCGGCTTCGCCGTCTCGGCTGCGCGCGCCGGCCTCCCGGACACGGGACTGCTCTCCTACGGTGAGATGGTCGACGTGGGCCAGGCGATCACCGGCGCGATCTCGCTCCCGGTGATCGGCGACGGCGACACCGGCTACGGCAACGCCGTGAACGTGAAGCGCACCGTACGCGGCTACGCGCGCGCCGGCTTCGCGTGCGTGATGATCGAGGACCAGCTCACACCGAAGCGCTGCGGACACACGCGCGGCAAGGCGGTCGTCGGGCGCAGCGAGGCGTGCGTCCGGATCCGGGCAGCGGTCGACGCGCGCGAGGAGCTTCGCAACGAAGGCCGCGACATCCTGGTGATGGCGCGCACCGATGCGCGCGCCACGCACGGCCTCGACGAGGCGATCGACCGTGCCCGCGCCTTCGCGGAGATCGGCGCCGACATCCTGTTCGTCGAGGCGCCGAAGACGGAGCGAGAGCTGGAACACATCGGCGGCGCGCTGGCGGCTCCGCTGATGGTGAACCTCGTCGAAGACGGCGACACACCGTGGCTCGCGCCCGAGCGTCTCGCCGAACTCGGCTTCAAGATCGCCGCCTACCCGCTCGCGCTGCTCGGCGCCTCGGTGCGCGCGATGCGCGACGCGCTCGAACAGCTCCGCGAGGGCCGCCCCGCCGAACGCCGCGTCTCGTTCCCGGAGCTGCGCGAAATCGTCGGCTTCGACTGGTACGACGCCGAGGCGGGGCGTTACGCGCTGCGAGACGGCGACTGAGCGACGGCGCGCGCTCCACGAGAATTTCGCGGAACGGATCTACGCAGACTCTGCGCCGGCGCCGGCTCCAATCACCAGCCGTACCTCGACGACCCCGTCGCCCGGCACGAAGCGACTCTCGAATCCAAGCGTGTGAGCCAGATCGAGCATCGCGCGGTTGTCGGGGAGCACCTGTCCCACGACTTCGCGCGCGCCGCGCGCGCGGCAATGGCGCACCAGCTTTTCGAGCAGCGCATGGCCGAGGCCCCTGCCTTTCTGATCGGAACGCACCAGGATCGCGAACTCGGCGCGCACGAAATCCGGGTCGAAGATGCCGCGCACGACGCCGAGCGTCTCAGCAGATCGCTGCGGATCCTCGGCGATCGCGACGAACGCCATCTCGCGGTCGTAGTCGATCTGCGTGTAGCGGGCCATCTGCGAGTGCGACAACTCGCGCACCATGTTGAAGAAGCGGAAGCGCACGTCCTCGGGCGCGAGCGACGCGAACAGCGCCTGGTGCGCGGCTTCGTCTTCCGGGCGGATCGGTCGCAGCAGCACGCGACGGCCATCGCGCAGTGCGACCCGTTCCTCCAGCTCGCGCGGATACGGGCGGATCGCCAGGCGATCGGCGCTGGGCCGCCCGCGCGCCGTCTCGATGGACTCGATCGACGCGACGCGCATGCGTGCATCGAGGGCGAGCACGCCATGTTCGTCGGCGAGCAGGGGATTCACATCCAGCTCCACCACTTCCGGCAGATCCACGAGGATCTGCGCGACCTGCACGAGCGCGAGGCAGACGGCGTCGAGGTCGGCGGGGGCTCGATCGCGGTAGCCCGCCAACAACTTCGCGACGCGCGTACGCGAGACCAGCTCGCGCGCGAGGCTCGCGTTGAGCGGAGGCAGCGCGACCGCGCGGTCGCCGATCACCTCGGCGGCCGTACCGCCGTGGCCAAAGAGCACGAAGGGGCCGAAGACGGGATCGCAGGCCGCACCGACGATCAGTTCCCGTGCGCCGGGTCGCCGCACCATCCGCTGCACGGTGAAGCCGCCCGGCTGCGCGTTCGGGAGATGCGCGAGCAGCCGAGCCCGCATCGCGCGCGCCGCTTCGGCGACCGCGCATCGCCCGCGATCTCGGTCTCCACCACCGGCACGCCGAACGCCGCGAGCACCAGTTTTGCTTCCGGTTCGCTGAGCAGCGTGCGATCCGCCGCGAGCGCCGCGTCGATCGCCTTGCGCGCCGCCGCGACGTCGGGCGCGAATTCGACGGGTTGCGACGACGGCATTTCCATCAACAGCTCTTGATTGCGGCGATGGGCGAGCATGCGCGAGAAGGCCGCGATGGCGTCCTCGGGCGTGTCGTAGCTGGCGACGCCGGCGTCGCGCAGGATGCGGCGCGCGGGTTCCGCGCTGACGCGGCCGGGCCAGCTCGTCAGCACGCGCGCGTCGTGCGGGTGCTCCGCCAGCACGGCGGCGACGGCGTGTGCGGCATCATCGCCATGTGCGAGCGCCGTCGGCGCGTGCAAGACGAACACGACGTCGACGCCCGGATCGTCGAGCAGCGCGCCCAGCGCACCCGCGTACCGCGCGCCGGGCGCATCGCCGACGATGTCGACTGGATTTCCGTGTGACCAGTTTGCCGGCAGCACTGCGTCGAGCGTCGTACGCGTCGTTTCGGCGAGCGCCACGAGCCGGCCGCCCGAGGCGACGACACAATCTGCCGCCAGCACGCCCAGACCGCCGCCGTTGCTCACGATCGCCACGCGATCGCCGCGCAGCGGACGCGCGCGGGCGAGCGTCTCCGCGGCGTCGAAGAGTTCGTCGATGCGGCCCACGCGCACGATGCCGGCGCGACGCAATGCGGCGTCGCAGACGTCGTCGAC
>JAGSPS010000075.1 GCA_018262315.1 Deltaproteobacteria bacterium
TCAGGATCGGACCAGTGGCGTCTTTCCGCGGTCGTCCCCGGTTACAGCGACGGGCTCGCGCCGGATTCACACCGGCTTCCGCGCCGCTCGAACAGGTCCGGATTTCTCCCCGGCCGTCACTCGAGCAGCCCCCGGTGTCTCGACCGGGGAGCCCTCCCACGCCAATTCCAAGATCGCTGCTTAGCATGCGCCCCGGCGGCGCGCCAAGCCCGTACGCGCCGAGCGGCGCGCGTCAGCGCCGGGCGTCGTGCGACGGGGCCGTCGATGCGCGGCGCACCGCGAGCAGCGCGTCGCGCAGAGCGGTCCGCGCGGGCGCGTCGAGCCAGACGTCGACGGGACCCCAGTCCGCGCCGTCGAGCGATGACGCCGGGATCGGCGCCGTCGCGGCGAGCGCGCTCACGATGCGGTCGCCGAGCGCACCGATCGCCGGTCGCAGCGCCTGCTCCAGGTCGAGGTCGGGGGCGTCGTCGCGCGCGCTGGTGTCGCGCTCCTGCACATGCCTCGCAGCTTCGATCTGCACACGGAACAGCGACTCGACCGACGCCGCGTCGAGTCCCGCGGCGCGCGCCCGCGCGCGAACGCCCGCGAGCACGCGCGCTTCGCGCTCGGGATCATCGATTGCGAGCCCGCGTGCGGCTTTCGCGCGCGCCACTGCGGGCATCAGCGCGAGGCGCCGCGCCAGCAGATCGAGCAGGTGATCGGCGTCGCTGCGGCGCGCCGACGCGCCGAGCCAGCGCGCACGCACCGCGTCGACCTGCGCTTCGTTGCGCGCGAGCCAGGCGTCGAGTCGCGGGCCGAGATCGCGGGCGCGCGCCGGCGCCACCCAGAACACCTTGCGATCGACGGGAGGCTCGCACGTCTCGGGCCACGCGCCCTTTCCACGGCCCCGGAAATGCGCGATCTCGAAGCGGTCGGTGACGATCGCATCGACTTCGCCACGCGCCAGCAGCTCGGGAAGCGACAGGTTGCCGTCGACGGCGCGCAACTCGGCGCCGTCGAAGCGCTTGCGCGCGAAGCGTTCGAGCGCGCCACCGCGATTCACAGCGACTCGTTTCGGTGTTGCGCTGCCGAGCACACAGGGACCGCTCGTCGCGACGGCCCGCGTCAGGTACCCGGTGACCGCGCGCTCGGGCGTCGCGGTGACGCCGCCCATCGCGACGTCGAAGCGATCGGCGGCGACGTCGGCCGCGAGTTCGGGCCAGCGGAACGACACCCATTCGATGCGCAGCCCGGCTTCGCGCGTGAAGCGTTCGGCCAACTCGATGTCGAAGCCCACACGCGTTCCGTCGCGCTCGACGGAAAACGGCGGGTAGTCGCCACTCGTGCCGATCCGCAGCAGCTGCGGCAGCGCGGGCACGCTCTGGGCAGCCGCCGGGAGCAACGGCGGCGCGCTCGCTGCAATCAACCACGCGGCGAGGGCGAAGCGCGAGCGGCAGAGCCGGGATCTAGACATCGATTGCAGCATACCCCTTGCGTGCGGTTGCCGGATCATGCTGAACTGCGCCGAACTCGGCGCGCTCGGCGCCGCGATGGGGGAATCGAACGTGCCCGACACCCAGCTCAACGCTGCCGATACCGCGTGGCTGCTCACGGCCACCGCACTCGTGCTGTTCATGACGATCCCCGGGCTGTCGATCTTCTACGGCGGCCTGGTGCGGGCCAAGAACGTGCTGTCGGTCTTGATGCAATGTCTCGCGATCACGGCGCTCGTGACGGTGTTGTGGGTCGCGTATGGCTACAGCCTCGCGTTCGACCAGCTCGGCGTGCGGGTCGATGCGAATGCACCCGCGACCTTCATCGGCGGCATCTCGAAGCTCTTCCTGCGCGGCGTCTCGAGCCACTCCCTCGTCGGTACGGTGCCCGAGAGCGTCTACATCACCTTCCAGATGACGTTCGCGATCATTACGCCCGCGCTGATCGCCGGGGCCTTCGCCGAGCGCATGAAGTTCTCCGCGATGCTGTGGTTCAGCGCGTTGTGGTTCACGCTGGTGTACCTGCCGATCTGCCACATGGTGTGGGGCGGCTCGAGCGGCTTCATGGCGCGCATGGAAGTCTTCGACTTCGCGGGCGGAATCGTGGTGCACATCACCGCCGGCTTCTCGGCCCTGGTAGCAGCGTTGGTGGTGGGCAACCGGCACGGCTATCCGCACACGCCGATGCCCCCGCACAGCCTGACGCTCACCGTGATCGGCACCGGCATGCTCTGGGTCGGCTGGTTCGGTTTCAACGCGGGCAGCGCAGTGGCCGCCAACGGCCAGGCCGGCATGGCGATGCTGGTCACGCAGATCTCGCCGGCCGTGGCGGCGCTCACCTGGATGTCGATCGAGTGGGCGCGCTTCGGCAAGCCCAGCGTGCTCGGCTTCGCGACCGGCGCCATCGCGGGTCTCGCCGCGGTCACCCCCGGCGCCGGCACCGTGGGTCCCGCCGGAGCACTCGCTATCGGCATCGCCGCGGGAACCGCGTGCTTCTTCGGCGCCACCACGCTGAAGCGCTGGGGCGGCTACGACGATTCACTCGACGCCTTCGGGGTGCACGGTGTCGGTGGGCTGCTCGGCACGATCCTGGTGGGGATCTTTGCTGCGGAGCGCTTCGGCGGGCAGGTGAAGGACCTCGACATCACGCGACAACTCGGCGTGCAGGCGCTGTGTGCGGCGATCACGGTGGTGTGGAGCGTCGCGGTAACCTTCGTGCTGCTGAAGGGGATCGACCGGAGCATCGGCCTGCGTGCGGACGAGCAAGAAGAACGAAGTGGGTTGGACCTCTCCCTCCACAACGAGACTGGCTACAACTACTAGTTACGGGGTTCGGGATGGGGTTGCATCGAGGCTGGCGCCTCGGGGCGTGGGACCGGCCGCTGCAGCTGACGGCCGCTTCGCGGCCGCAGCTGAGCGGGTTGGCGGGGCGCTACGCGCCCGGGAGAGGGCTGGCGGGGGCGCGGGCGTGAGGTCGGAGTCGTCGGTGGCGCGTCCTGCTTCGTTTGTCATGTTGCGTTCTACGCCAGCAGAGGAGCGCTCCATGAAAGTCCGCGACTGGATGACCCACGAGGTCGCGTCGGTGCGGCGCAACGACCAGCTCGTGATCGCCGACGACCTGATGCGGCTCGGCCGAATCCGCCACACGCCGGTGCTCGAGGATCATTCCGACGACCTCGTCGGGATCGTGAGCCAGCGGGATCTGTTCCGCGGGGCGCTGGCGGCCGCGCTCGGGTATGGCCAGCACGCGCAGCAAAAAGTGCTGGGCATGCTGGTCATCAAGGACATCATGTCGACGAATCCCGTCACGACCACACCGGACACGCCGCTGGCCGACGCGGCTCGCGTCATGCTCGAGCGCAAGATCGGCTGCCTGCCGGTGCTCGAGGACGGCAGGCTGGTCGGGATCCTGACCGAGAGCGACTTCCTGCGCTTTGCGGTCGAGCACGCCGGCACCACCTGAGTGCGACGCCGGCGCTTCCCGACGCGTCGGAACGACGAGCCCGGCAGGAAGACGAGGAAGCTGCCGTCCGCGGCGCGCGACGCGGGCAGCAGGAAGCGCGTCGCGTGCTCCAACGTCGAGACCCCTCCAGTCCCTGACCTGCACGGCCGTTGCTAGGGTCGGCTCGATTCGGGGGGAACTGGGAATGCCGATCCGATCCCACTCGCGTGCGTGGCGAACGTTCGCCGTCACGGTTCTCGCGGTTGCAGTTGCCAGCTGCGCGAGCCTGCGTTCGACACCGCCCCCGCCCTCCCTGCCGCCCCTCGACACGGCGGCCTCGGGATCCGCCCGTACCTATCTCTCGCTCGCCGATCTGCGCGAGGACGGCGGCGACTGGGCCGGCGCGCAGGCCGTCGTCGACAAGGCGCTGGCGCAGCAGCCGGCCAGCCACGCCCTGCTGCTGCGGCGCGCCGAGTTGCTGCTGCAGCGCGCCGAAGACGAGGACGTCCCCGAGCTGCGCGAGCAGGCGCGCGCGATCCTCGCGCGTTGCATCGAAATCGGCGATGCGGAATCACGGGCAGCGTCGGCATGGTTGGACTTCGACGACGGCCGTCGCGACGACGCGCTCGCCGCGGCGCACGCCGCCGCCGACGCCGATCCTGCGTCGCCGCGCGTACAGCGGATCCTCACCCATCTGCTCTTCCGCAACGGCGACTACCGGGGCGCCAAGAGCGCGGCCGAGCGCGCCGTGGAGCTGGCGCCGCGCTCGGGCGCAGCGCTACGTCTGCGCGCCCGCACGCGCGTCGCCGTCGGGGACGTCAGCGGCGGCTCGGCCGACGCGCGCGAAGTGCTGCGCATGCATCGCGACGACCCGGACGCGAGCGCGATCCTTGCCGACACCTTTCTGAGACAGTTGGACACGAGAGATGCGCAGAGCACGCTGGCAGGCGTTCCACACGAGCGCCGCAATGTGCGCGTGCGGGTGTCGCTGGCTCGCATCGAACTCGGGGTGGGGCACGCCGAAGCAGGACGTGCGCTCCTCGAGGAAGCGGTCGCGTCGCAACCGAACGATGCGCAGGTCCACGAAGCGCTCGTCGCGCTCGACATCCGTGAAGGGCGTCCCGACGACTCGATCGCTCGCCCTCGATCCGAACGAGATCGCCACCTATCGTGCGCTCGTCGAGTGGCTGCGCGCGCGCACGCAGAGCAACGAGAGCGAGCGGCGCGCGGCCGAGCTGGGACTCGGCGCGGGCCCGACGCTCTTTGCAATCGGCCTGCTGCGCGAAGGCCAAAAGGATCGCAGCGGCGCCCGTGCGCACTTCCAGAAGGCGCTCGAAGCCGACCCGAACCTCGCCGTGGCGCGCGGCGCGCTCGCCGCGTCGCTTGCGGCGAACGGCGAGCAACTCGACCTGGCGCTCACGCTCGCGCGCGAGGCGCGCGCCGCGCGGCCGCGCGATCCCGAACTCGCGGACACGCTCGGCCTCGTCCACCTGCGTCGCGGTCAGGGCTCTGCGGCGCTCGAAGTGCTGGGCGAAGCAGCGGGCACCCAGTCCGTCTGGAGTCCCGGTTACGCGGAGGCGCTCTACCACAGCGCGATGGCGTTCGAGATGATTCGCGAACCCGAAAGCGCCCGGCGCACCGTCGAAGTTGCGCTCGCCGCCGCCGCGGATCGCAAACCCGAGCCCTCCTGGTTGGCAAATGCGCGCGCGATTCTCGCGAGGTCGCACCCCGCACCGGTCGCGCCGCGGGAAACGCAACCCCCGCCAACCCCCGATCCCACGCCCGCGCCGACCGAAGCATCCAACGCCGAGCCCGCCCCTCCGCCAACCCCGTAGTCGTTGACTTGGGGACGTTCCTGAAGGCAACCAAGGCAACGATCGCAGGAACGTCCCCAAGTCAACCAAGGCAACGCTGGCAGGAACGTCCCCAAAGCAACATGCTGGGGCGCTTCATGGCTGTGACTGTGGGCAAGCGTTGGCGCCACGTGCTTCCGTGGGCGATCTCTATCGCGCTGCTCGTCTATGTATTCGGCTGGGCGACCGACTGGCAGCGGCTGCGCAGCGCCGCGAACGCCGCGAACGTGCCCGCCTTCGTCGCCTTCGCCGCCGCCGACCGGCTGGCGTTCTTCCTGATCTGGACGCTGCTCCAAGCGCTCGCGCTGCGAAGCTTCGTCACGCACGTTCCGATTCGCTCGGTGGTCGCCGTGCGCGGCGGCTCGGAGTTGCTGCGCACGATCAGCAACCCGCTCTCCGACGCCGCGTTCTTCGTGGGTCTCGGCCAGCTCGCCGGCAAGCGCTTCGACGCGGTGCTCGGTTCCGCGTTGCTTCCGGTGGTCTGCCACTTCGTCGTGATGCTGTTCATGATGACGCTGGCGCTGCCGACGCTTCCGGGTGGAATCACTGCCAATCGCGACGTCGCGATCACCGCCGGCGTTCTGTGGGCGATCCTGACCACGATCACGGTCGGCGTGCGATTCTCGACCACGCGGGGCTGGCGCTTCCCGGGCGCCCGCGGGATCCGCTCCTGGGCGGAGCGTTTCCCGCTCTCGCGGCTGCGGCCGTTCGTGCTCGGCTTCGTGGGTCTGGTGCTCTTCGACGTCACGATCCAGAAGCTCGCCTCGGCTGCGTTCGGGATCTCGATCCCGTGGCTCGCACTCGCCGCGCGCATCCCGGTGCTCTACCTCGCGCTGAGTATCCCGACGCTCGGCAACTTCGGCACGCGCGAGTTGACCTGGGCGGCGCTCTTCGCCGACTACGCCGACCGCGACACGCTGATCGCCTACGCGCTCGCCACCAACGCGGTCTTCTTGCTGATCAACCTCGCCCTCGGCCTGCTCTTCCTGCCGCGCGCGCTGCAACTGCTGGCGGCCGTCCGGAGCGCGCGCCGCGAGGGCGAAGCGCTCCCCGAACCGCTGCTGCACGACCCGACAGATCTCTAGTCGGCGTGTCTAGCTGCGAGCGAGCGCGGCGAACGCGGCCGCTGCGGGACGCGGCCGTCGCTCTGCGTCGAAGAGCCCCACCTCGGTCACGCGACCGACCGGCTGGGTGAGCGCCGTGTCCCAGTCGTACTGATCGCCGCGGCTGTACCAGCACAGGCCGCGCACCGGGAGACCGCGATCGCGCATGCCCCGCAAGCGCGCCGCGAAGGCGGCGAGCCACGCCTGCTGCTGATCGACGCCGAGACCCAGGTTCGACGTCTCGGCCACCCAGAAGTCGAGGCCGTAGCGTTCGTGCCAGCGACGCGCCGTCGTCTCGTACGCCGCGAGTCGATCTTCGATCGACCACGCATCGAGCTTGCCCCCCACCGAGAGCACCGACACCGGATAGAAATCATGCCCGGCGATCGTGTTGGCCGTGGTCGCAAGCGCGTCGATCCGGCTGCGCACGGCGTCGTCGACACCGGAGAAGTGCCCGGCGATCTCGGGCGCGAGCGGCAGCCCGAAATGGAGATCCCAGACGGCCCAGGCGAGCGCGCGAATCCGCTCGGCCTCCGCGACATGCTCGGGCCCCGCCGGCACGGGACACGTAAAGCCCTCCGCGCCGATCCACCAGCCATCGCGATCGGCGCGGATCCGCGCCATCGCTTCGAGATTCGCGAGCGCGCAATGACAGAGCGCGTCGGCGAAGTCGGCGTGCGAACGCCTGCGCTCGTTCCAGATTCCGACGAGCGCGCTGTACATCGCGGTGATGCACGGTTCGTTCACCGGCGTGAACCAGCGCGGCGCCGGGTAGCGAGCCAGGAACGCCTCGACGTAGCGCACGAACCCGTCCACCCAATCCGGTTCACAGAAGCCCCGGTAGTGATCCGGCAACCCGAAATGGCAGAGGTCGACGACCGGCTCGAGCCCGTGCCGCTCGCACGCGGCGAGCGCGCGGTCCCAGAGCGACCAGTCGTAGACGCCGGGCGCGCGCTCGGCCTGGCGCCACGGCATGCCGTAGCGCCACACGCGCACGCCGAGCGCCGCCACCGCCGCGAGATCCTCGTCCTGGCGTTCGAGATGGGCGCTGCGCGCGAACTCGTCCACGCGCACGGTCGCACCCTCGTGCGACACGAGCGGATCCGACCCCTCTTCGCCACACGACCACGCAAAGCGCGGAAACGACACGACACGCACGTCCGCCATCCCTCCCAGGGCACCCGCCGCCCGTCTTCGCTACCACCCGCAACACCATGGCACCGCTGCGCGACCTCCAACTCGGTCGCACCCTGACACTCCCGAAGCGCCTGCTCACCCAGAGCTTCTCGAGGTCGGGCGGAGCCGGCGGCCAGAACGTCAACAAAGTAGAAACCAAAGTCGACCTCCGCCTCGACCTCGACGCCGCCGAGCCGTTCCTCGGCCCCACGAAAACCCATCGCCTCCGCACCAAACTGAGCAACCGCCTCGACGCCGACGGCCAACTCCACCTCACCTGCGACGAACACCGCGAACGCAACCGCAACCTGGAAACCGCCATCGCGCGCATGGAACGACTCATCGCATCCGCAATGATCGAGCCGCGCAAGCGGCGAGCCACCAAACCCACCCGAGGCTCCAAAGAACGCCGCCTCGATGCCAAGAAGCGCCGATCACAAACCAAGAAGCACCGAGCGAAGGACGACTTCTGACCCACCCGCCTGGCAACCAAGCCGCCGGTTGCCCAGGCAACATCAAAGGGGCAGCTTCCCGACGATGTCTGCCCCGAGCGCGCTGTCCGACCAGGATCTGTACCTGTTCAACGAAGGCAGCCACCTCCGGCTCTACGAAAAACTCGGCGCACACCCCACCGTCGTCGACGGCAGACCCGGCGTCCGCTTCGCAGTCTGGGCCCCGAACGCCGAGTTCGCCTCCGTCGTCGGCGACTGGAACGGCTGGAAACGCGAATCCCACCCGCTGCGTCCGCGCGCCCACTCCGGCATCTGGGAAGGCTTCGTCCCCGACGTCGGCATCGGCGCCGTCTACAAGTTCCACCTGCGTTCGCGTGCGAGACACTACCGGGTGGACAAGGCCGACCCCTTCGCAATACGCGCCGAGGTGTCTCCGCGAACCGCCTCGATCGTGTGGAACCTCGACTACCAGTGGGGCGACAAGGAGTGGCTCGAAGCGCGCGCACAAAAGCGCGGCCTCGCCGAGCCCATCTCGATCTACGAACTCCACGTCGGCTCGTGGCGCCGCGTCGCCGAAGACGGCAACCGCTCGCTCTCCTACCGCGAACTGGCGCCGCTGCTCGCCGACTACGCGCGCAGCATGGGCTTCACCCACGTCGAGTTGCTGCCCGTGATGGAGCACCCGTTTTTCGGCTCCTGGGGCTACCAGACCACCGGCTACTTCGCCGCGTCGAGCTGCTACGGAAGCCCGCAAGACCTGATGTACTTGATCGACCTGCTGCACCAGAACGGCGTCGGCGTGCTGCTCGACTGGGTCCCCTCCCACTTTCCGACCGATGAGCACGGCCTCGGTTTCTTCGACGGCACCCACCTCTTCGAACACGGCGACCCGCGGCAGGGCTTCCACCCGGATTGGGGCTCGTGCATCTTCAACTACGGCCGCCACGAAGTGCGCAGCTTCCTGTTGTCGAGCGCGCTCTTCTGGCTCGACGTCTTTCACGCCGACGGTCTGCGCGTCGACGCCGTCGCGTCGATGCTCTACCTCGACTACTCGCGCAAGGAAGGCGCGTGGATCCCGAACGAGTACGGCGGCCGCGAAAACCTCGCCGCCGTCTCGTTCTTGCGCCGCCTCAACGAAGAGGTCTACCGCCACCATCCGGACGTACACATGATCGCGGAAGAATCGACGTCGTGGCCGATGGTGTCGCGCCCCACCTACGCGGGTGGTCTCGGCTTCGGCATGAAGTGGGACATGGGTTGGATGCACGACGCGCTGGCCTATGTCTCGCACGATCCGGTGCACCGCTCCTTCCACCACAGCGACCTCACCTTCCGCATGCTCTACGCCTTCACCGAGAACTTCGTGCTGCCGCTCTCGCACGACGAAGTGGTGCACGGCAAGGGATCCCTGCTCGGCAAGATGCCCGGCGACGACTGGCAGAAGTTCGCCAACCTGCGCGCGCTCTACGGTTCGATGTGGACGCAACCGGGCAAGAAACTGCTCTTCATGGGTTGCGAGTTCGCCCAGCGCGCGGAGTGGAACCACGATGCCAGCCTCGAGTGGAACCTGCTCGAGTGGAATCCGCACCGCGGCATGCAGCGCTGGGTACGCGACCTCAACACGCTCTACCGCGGCGAGCCCGCGCTCCACGAACTCGACTGCGACCCCGCCGGCTTCGCCTGGATCGACTGCAACGACAGCAGCACGAGCACCCTCGTCTACCTGCGGCGCGGCAGTTCCACACCCGACACGGTCGCCGTCGCGTGCAACTGGACGCCGGTGCCGCGTCCCGGCTTCCGGCTCGGCGTCCCGCACGGCGGCTTCTGGCGCGAACTGCTCAACAGCGATTCCGCGTGGTACGGCGGCAGCGATCTCGGCAACGGCGGCGGCGTCGCGGCGCAACCGGTTCCCTGGCACGGACAGCCGCACTCGATCGTGATCACGTTGCCTCCCCTCGCGGTGGTGATCCTGAAGGGCGGACCGACGGCTTGAGCGCGCACGTCGCAGGCCTTTCCGAAGCGTTGGCGAAGGCGCCGGATCCCGAACAGGCCGCGCGTCTCGCCGAAACCGTGCTCGCGGCGGCCGGGCCGGCTCTCGATGCGGCGGCTGCCCGGCACCCGGACCGCCTCGCGCACGTGCTGCTGGCGCTGTGCGGTGTCGCTCCGTTCTTCGCGAAGTGGCTGCTCCGCGAGCCGGCGTGGCTCGCGGAACTCGCCGCCGACGATCTGGCCGGGCCGCTCGACCCCGCCGCGCTCGCCGCGCAACTCGACGACGCCCTCGCCGAGGCGGGTGACTCTGGCGCCGAGCGCGCGCTGCGGCTCTTCAAGTACCGCTGGCTTGCGCGCATCGTCGTGCGCGACTGCGCGCTGCCGCTCGCGGCGAGCGGCGCGACGCTCAGCGACCTCTCACGCCTCGCCGAAGTGCTGCTCGACCGCGCGCTGCGCATCGCGCACGCCCGCCTCACGGCGCAACTCGGCCCGCCCGAGTGGCGCGACGCGCAGGGCCGCGTCGTCCCCGCGCAGTTCTGCGTGCTCGGACTCGGCAAGCTCGGCGGCGAAGAGCTGAACTTCTCGTCCGACGTCGACCTCGTCTACGTGTACAGCGAGGTCGCCGACGCCACGAGCGGGCCGCAGGAACACGCGCCGCTCGAATGGTTCATGCGACTCGGCCAGGAGTTCGCGCGGCTCGTCGCGGCCGAAACCGAGGATCGCTTCCTGTACCGCGTCGATCTCGACCTGCGACCCGAGGGCGACGCCGGCCCGCCCGCCATTTCGGACGCGATGCTCGCCGAATACTACGAGAACGCGGCCGATCACTGGGAGAAGGTCGCGTTCATGAAGGCGCGACCGGTCGCCGGGGATCTCGAACTCGGCTGGCGCGCCGTGCGCGCGATCCATCCGATGATCTACCGCGGCGCAATGGACTACGCAGGCGTGCAACGCATCCGGGCTCTGCAGGAGCGCGTTGGCCACGAACGCGGCGCCGGCGGCGACGGCTTCGACGTGAAGCTCGACCCGGGCGGCATCCGCGACGTCGAGTTCGTCGCGCAGGCGCTCCAGCTGCTGCACGGCGGTCGCATCCCGCAGCTGCGCGACCGCTCGGCGCAGCGTGCGATCGCGCGTCTCGCGGAAGTGAAGCTGCTGCCGGCGGAAACCGCCGCGACGCTCCAGCACGCCTACCTCTTCCTGCGCCGCATCGAGAATCGCCTGCAGATGGAAGACGAGCGCCAGCTACACGCGTTGCCGAAGCGGCCCGAGGCGCGGCTGCGGCTGGCGCGCGCGATGGGCTTTTTCGGCGGCGCCGCGGTCGCGGAGTTCGAAGCGGAACTCGCGCGGCAGCGCGACTGCGTCCGCGCCTTCGGCGCCTCGGTCCAGACCGAGAGCCACGCGGATGCGATTCTCCAGCTCTTCCTCCGTCACCAGCCGAAGTTGCTCACCAGCCCCGAGACGCGGCCGATGATGGAGGCGCTCGCCGAACAGTTCGCGCGCGAGATCGAAGCCTCGCCGGATCTCGTGCTGGCACTCAACAACCTCGACCGCTTCGTGCGCGCCGTCGGCAGCCGGCGCTTCTACTACGAGCTGCTGCTCGATCGGCCCGAGCTGGTCGGCCGCCTCGCCGCGCTCTTCGCCGGCTCGCGTTTCCTCTCCGCCCTGCTCGCGCAGCACCCGCGCCTGATCGAGCCGCTCTTCGACGACCCGAACCTGCTGCTCCTCACGCGCGATCAGCTGCGCGCCGACCTCGCGTCGATCCGCCGCGCACTCGATCCCATGGACGAACCCGATTTCGAGCGCGACCTCGACGCGCTGCGCCTGTTCCACCAGCGGCAGGTGATGAACGTCGGACTGCTCGACGTGGACGAGAAGATCTCGCGCGCCGCCTGCGAGACGGCACTCACCGAGGTCGCCGAGGTGGCGATCGAGTTCGCGCTCGAGATCGCGCAGCGCGAAGTGGTGCGGGTGCGGGCGCCCGGCGCCGGCGCCGCGGCGGCGCGTTTTCTCGTGGTCGGGATGGGCAAGCTCGCCACCCGCGAGCTCACATACGGCAGCGATCTCGACCTGATCTTCCTCTACGACCTGCCCGATGCGGCCGCGGCCGACGCGCCGTTCGCGCAGGAATTCTGCGTGCGCGTCGCACAGCGGCTGATCTCCGCGCTCGAGACGCCGACCGCCAACGGCGCCTGCTACGAGATCGATTCGCGGCTGCGGCCCTCCGGCAACCAGGGCACGCTCGTCACGTCGCTCGCGGGCCTGCGCGATCACTACGAGACGCTGGCGATGCTGTGGGAGAAACAGGCGTTGCTGCGCGCGCGACCCGTGGCGGGCGACGCCGCGGCGGGAGCGGCGTTCGAGTCGCTGCGCCGCAGCGTCCTGCAGCGACCGCTCCCCGACGACGCGGCCGCCGAGATCCACCGTGTGCGGCTGCGCATGGAGCACGAGCTGGCCACTGAAACCGCAACGCGTCACGATCTGAAGCGCGGTCGCGGTGGCCTGCTCGACGTCGAGGACGCCGTGCAATTCCTCCAGCTCGCGCACGGGCGCAACCATCCCGAGCTGCTCGACGTCGACCGCACCGAACGGCAGATCGAGAAGCTGAGCGCGCTCGGCCTGCTCGCCCCCGCGCAGGCACGCGTGTTGCGCGACGGTTGGGAGTTCCTCGAACGTCTCGCGAGCCGACTGCGCGTGGTCGAGAACCGCTCGATCAGCGACCTCGACGAGGAGCGCGGCGATCTCGATGGCCTCGCGCGCCGGCTCGGCTACGCAACGGGCAATCGCGAAGCGAGCGCGCGGCGCGCGCTGCAGGACGACTACGCGCGCCACACCCACGCGATCCGGCGCACCTATCTCGAGATCCTCGGCGTCGCGGGTCCCGAAGCACCGGCCTGACCTCGGTCCGCCCGCTGGTGCCGTAGCGGCAATCCCCCGTCCAGCCGCTGCGTGGCGAATCCGTCACGACCCGATCGGGTGATCTCGACCGCTGCTCGTTAGGATGCCGCAACTCGCGCGCCCCCAGCAGGACCGGGGCCGCCGTGCTGGGAAGGAATCGCCGTGCGCTCCGAGGCCTCGCTGACATCGCCGTTTGCGCGCATCGGTGCGTGGATCGCGCGGCGAAGCGGAGCGGTGCTGGCGCTGTTCGCGGTCGCGGTCACGGCGATGGGTTTCTACGGCGCTTCGGTCGAGGAACACCTGTCCGCCGGCGGACTCGACGTTCCCGGCAGTGAGTCTGCACTCGCCGCCGAGGAAGCGGCGCGCCGCTTCGGCATCGGCGCCGCCGACCTGCTGGTGTTGTACCGCAATCCCGAAGGCGAAGTGCGCGACGCGGAGTTCGGCTCGCGGATCATCGACGGCCTCGAAGCGGTGCTCACGGACGCGGGCGTGGTGGGCGCAACGACCGTCTACGACACCAATCAGAAGACGCTCGTCTCGCGCGACGGGCGCGAGACCCTCGTGGTCGTGTCACTCGCCGGCGACAGCGCCGAGAAGCTCATGACCTTTCGCCGCATCGAGCCGCTGCTGCGCGCCGTCGAGCCGCCCGTCGAAACGGCGATCGGCGGCCTCGTCGCGTTCACCGTGCTGGTCCAGCAGGTCGCCCGCGAGGACGCCGCCGCCGCCGAACTGATCGCGCTGCCGTTCGCCGCGCTGCTGACGCTGATCTTCTTCCGTGGCGCCGTGGCCGCGCTGCTGCCGATCGCGATCGGCGCCTTCTCGCTGGCCGGTTCGGCGGCGCTTGTGCGCTTGGCCGCCCACTTCGCCGAAATCTCGGTCTTCGCGATGAGCGTCGGCGCCTTCCTCGGCCTCGGCCTTTCGATCGACTACGCGCTGCTGCTGGTGCAGCGCTTCCGCGAAGAGATCGGCCGCGGAATCGACGTGGAGGACGCAGTCGCCGCGACGCTCGATACCGCCGGCCGCGCCGTCTGGGTCTCGGGCCTCACCGTCACGACGAGTCTCTCGGCGTTGCTGCTCGTTCCCCTGCCGGTACTTCGCAGCGTCTCGATCGGCGGCGTGCTGGTCATCGCGAGCGCGCTGATCGGCGCGCTTCTGTTGCTCCCGGCGCTGCTCGCCTGGCTCGGCGCGAACGTCAACCGCTGGTCGATCGGCCGCGCGCGCGACGAGAGCGCACCGAGCCCGTTCTGGCTGCAAGTCGGCGGGCTGTCGATGCGCCACCCGGTGCTCGTGGTGGTCGGCTGCGTGGTCGTCCTCGCCACGCTCACGGCTCCGTTCCTGCGGATGCGAAGCGTCATGCCGGACTCGAGCGCACTCGCCCGCGACTCCGAAGTGCGTCGCGTGGACGAGGCGCTCTCGGACCCGCTGCGCTTCGATCCGGGCGGCGCCTCCGCGATCCCGGTGATCGTAGACACGCAGGGCTCGCCGCTCGAGCCGGCGACGCTGCGCTCGCTGCGCAGCTTGATTGCGGGCATCGAAGCGGTGCCCGGCGTGGAGGGCGTGCGCTCGCCGGCACGAGACCTCGATCCCGACGCGCTCACGCCCGAAGCCATGCAGCGCAAGATGGCGACCGAGCCGACCGCGACGCAGCTCCGCCGCATGATGGACGACGACGCGGCGCTGCTCATCGCGGACAACCGGAATCCGTGGCGTTCGCCCGAGTCCGCCCGCATCGTCGCCGCGATCCGGGAGGTCCAGCAACCGGGACTCGACACGAAGGTCGGCGGCGCGACCGCGCAGATGGTGGACATGGTGCACACGCTGCGCGCGTACGGCGGCATCGCGGCGCTGCTCGTCGCGCTCTCGAACTTCGCGATCCTGCTCGTCGCGTTCCGGGCGATCGTCGTGCCGCTGAAGGCCGTGCTGATGAACGCGGTGTCGCTCGGAGCGAGCTATGGACTGCTGGTCTGGGTGTTCCAGGACGGCCACTTCGCGGATTGGCTCGGCTTCGTGCCGGCCGACGGCATCGACCCGACGATTCCGCTCGTGATGTTCGCCGTCGTGTTCGGCCTCTCGATGGACTACGAGGTGTTCCTGCTGAGCCGCATCCAGGAGGAGTGGAAGCGCGCGCGCGACAACCGCACGAGCGTGACCCTCGGGCTGGCGCGCACGGGCCGCACCATCACCAGCGCCGCGCTGATCCTGCTGGTGGTCGTCGGCGCCTTCATGACCGGCGACCTGGTCTACGTCAAACAGATGGGCCTCGGCATCGCCGCCGCGATCGCGCTCGACGCCACCCTGGTGCGCGTGCTGCTGGTGCCGGCGACGATGCAACTGCTCGGCAACTCGAACTGGTGGGCGCCGCGCTGGCTGCGGCCGCGGGCCTGATGACCTCGCCGCTCGCCGTTGGCTCGCTACGCGGGAAGTGACGGTCTTGGGCGCGGGGTGCGTTTCGCTGAGGCCCACGAGCAGATCGGACACGCCGTCGCGTCATGGCCGCGCGCCGGACAGTGCTCGCGCCCGAAGTAGATGAGCTGCAAGTGCCGCTTGCCCCAGGTCGCTTCGGGGAAGACCGCGATGAGATCGCGCTCGGTCTGCACCACGCTGCGGCC
>JAGSPS010000076.1 GCA_018262315.1 Deltaproteobacteria bacterium
CCCGCGACACGCGTCAGAGTCCGGCGCTGTGCCGAACCCAGTCGACGAAGCGCGACCAATGGCGCGACAGGTCGTTCCAGAACGCCAGGCCCATCAGCATCACCATCACCGTGACGCCGATCTGCTGGACGATGTCGCGCGTGCGCATCGAGAGCGGCGAGCGTTTCACGCCTTCGATCGCGATCAGCAGCGCCTGACCACCGTCGAGCACCGGAATCGGCAACAGGTTCAAGACGGCGAGGTTGATGCTGATCAGGATCAGCGTCGTGAGATACGCGAACCAGCCCTGCTCGAAGGCGTTGTGGGCGATCTCGGCGATGCCGATCGGACCGGCGAGCTGCTTGCGCGACACATCACCGGAGACGAGTCGCTTCAAGCCGGCGAGGAAGGTCTTGGTCAACTCGGCGGTCATCCCGGCCGCGCGCGGCACCGCCACCAGGGGGTTCGTCTCCTGATCGATGCCGACGGCGCCCTGCACCGCTGCCGCGTGCGCGGTGATGCCGATCAGGTAACGCTCTTCGGGAATGCCGAGGCCCGTGTCCGCCTCGAGCATCTGCGGCTGCACGCGGATCTCGTGTCGCTCGCCAGCGCGCGCGTAGGCGATCTGCAGCGCGCGACCGCCGCTGGCGCGCACCAACTCCGAGAACGCCGCGAAGGATCCGACCGGCGCGCCGTCGACGGCCACGATCAAGTCGCCCGCGCGCAGCTCCGCTTTATCGGCGGGCGAGCCGGGTGTCGTGCCTGCGACCAGCACCGTCGCCGGCACCGCGCCCAGCGCTTCGACACTGCCGAGTGCCGGCAGCTTCAGCTCGAGCGTCTTCGGCTTCGTCTGGCCGCCTTCGAGCCGCTCGACGCGCACGGCTACCGTGCCGCCGCGGCCGGCCCCGGCGTAGCGCGACGCGAAGCCGACCCAGTCTTCGACCGCTTCGCCTGCCACCGCGACGACGCGGTCTCCCGAGCGAAGCTCGGTCTCGTTCGCCGGCGCATCCGCCGTGGGGATGCCGACCACCGCCGCGAGGCGCGAGTGGCCGAGCCCCGCCCAGCCGATCTGCGCGGGAGCGCCCACGGCGTCCATGCCCGTGCGATCTTCGAGGGAGAGCGACGTGTCGATCGTCTGCGCGTCGCGTTGCACGCGGATCGCGACACTCTCGCCGGGGCGTGCGCGCAGGTCGTCCTCGACGTCGTCCCACCACTGGACCTGCGTTCCGCCGACCGCGACGACGCGGTCGCCGACGGCCAGACCCGCCTTCGCTGCGGGCGAGCCGGGCTCGATCGTGCCGATCACCGGCTCGGGGCGCGGCATGCCGACCGCGAGTGCGCCGATGAAGATCACCACCGGCAGCAGCAGGTTCATGCCCGGCCCGGCAAACAGCACCAGCAATCGCTGCCACACCGGCTTGTTGTTGAACGCGCGCGGGATGTCGGCGGGATCGATCGGCATCGCGCAGAGCGCCTGGCCCCCTGTGCCATCCGCCGCGGGCGGCGCAACGCCTTCCGCGACTTCGCCGGCGCTTGCCTCGCGCACTTCGTCCTCGGGATTTTCGCCGAGCATCTTCACGAAGCCGCCGAGCGGGAACCACGCCACCACGTACTCGGTCTCGCCACGCGTGAAGGCGAGCCGCCACCTGCCGATACCGATCGCCGGGCCGAACCCGAGCGAGAACTTCAACACCTTCACGTCGAAGAGCTTCGCGACCAGGAAGTGGCCGAGTTCGTGCACGAAGACCAGCACGCCCAGCATCAGCACGAACGCGAACACGAAGGACAGAGCCGTCACGCAGCGACCCCCGCAGAGAGCAGCGCCCGGGCGCGGGCGCGCGCCCAGGCATCGGCTTCGAGTACGTCATCGAGAGTGCGCAAGCGAGGCGCGCTACCCCGCGCGAGATGGGCCTCGAGCACCGCAGCGTTGGTCGCCGCGATCGCGGAGAACGGAACCTCGCGCGCGAGGAATGCCGCGACCGACACCTCGTTCGCGGCGTTCAGCGCGGCCGGCGCCGCTTCGTCGCCGCGCAGCGCGGCGTAGGCGAGATCGAGACACGGGAAGCGCTTGCGGTCGGGCGTCTCGAAGTCGAGGCGCGCGGCGACGGCGAGGTCGAGCGGCGGCAGCTCGCGCGCGAGTCCGCTCGCGGCGCCCAGCAGCGCCAGCCGCTCCGGCCAGGCGAGCGCCACGGCGATCGGCACGCGCATGTCGGGAACGCCGAGTTGCGCCAGCACCGAGCCGTCACAGAGTTCGATCAGCGAGTGCACGACGGACTGCGGATGCACCACGACGTCGATGCGCTCGGGGCTCGTGTCGAAGAGCCAGCGCGCCTCGATCACCTCGAGCCCCTTGTTCATCAGCGTCGCCGAGTCGATCGTGATCTTCGGCCCCATCGACCAGTTGGGGTGCGCGAGCGCTTCGTCGACGCTGGCGCGCGCGATGCGTTCGGCGGTCCAGGTGCGAAACGGGCCGCCCGACGCGGTGAGCACGATGCGGAGAAGGTCCTGCTGGCGCTGGCCGGCGAGCACCTGGAAGATCGCGCTGTGTTCGCTGTCCACGGGCAGCAGGCGCACGCCGCGCGCCTTCACCTCGCGCAGCACCAGCGCGCCGGCCATCACCATCACTTCCTTGTTGGCGAGCGCGACGTCGCGACCCGCGCGGATCGCCGCGAGCGTCGGGGCGAGGCCCACCGCGCCGACCAGCGCCGAGACGACGAGGTCGGCGTCCGCCGTCGCGACGGCGTCGAGGCCCGCATCGCCGACGGCGATCTCGGGGGCTTCGACACCGAGCGCGCTCTTCAGCGCCAGCGCTGCCTCCGGCTCGGCGACCGAGACGAGCGCCGGCCGGAAGCGCCGCACCTGTTCGGCCAGCTTCTCGACGCGTCGCCCCGCCGCGAGCGCGACCACCTGAAAGCGCTCCGGGAAGGCGGCCGCCACTTCGAGTGACTGCTCGCCGACGCTCCCGGTGCTGCCGAGAATCGCGATGCGCTTCAAGCCTCGGACTCCTTGCCGTCGCGCTGCACCTGCGCGGAGGTGAGACCGTAGCGGCGCTCGCGCTGCTGGTAGTCCCAGACCGCCTCGACCAGATCGTTCTTGCGGAAGTCGGGCCACATCACGTCGGTCACATGCAGCTCGGCATAGGCGATCTGCCAGAGCAGGAAATTCGACACGCGCGCCTCGCCGCCGGTACGGATCAGCAGATCGGGATCGGGAATCTCGGGATCGTAGAGGTACGCGCCGAAGGTCTTCTCATCGATCTGCTCGGGATCGAGTTTGCCCGACTCGACGTCACGCGCGAGTTTGCGCGCCGCGTCGGCGATCTCGGTGCGACCGCCGTAGGAGAGCGCAAAGACCACCGTCATCTCGCTGTTGTCGCGGGTGCGCTCGAGCGCCTCCTTCAGTTTCACGCGGGCCAGCTCGGGCAGTCGCTCGAGGCGACCGATTGCGCGCAGCCGGATGCCGTTGCGATCCAGCTCTTCGAGTTCGGCTGCGAGATAGTGCTCGAGCAATCCCATCAGCGCGTCGACTTCGCCTTTCGGGCGGCTCCAGTTCTCGGTGGAGAAGGCGTAGAGCGTGAGGAAGCGGACGCCCAGTTCGTGCGCGGCGCGCACCGTCGCGCGCACCGCCTCGATCCCGGCCCGATGACCCTGCACGCGGTCGAGTCCGCGGCGCTCGGCCCAACGCCCGTTGCCGTCCATGATGACGGCAACGTGACGCGGAATTGTCTCGGCTTGGATGCGCCGCTCGTGCATGCCTAGACCTGCAGGATCTCCTGTTCTTTCTGGTCGGCCTGCCCGTCCACCTGCTTGACGAAGTCGTCCGTCAGGGATTGGACCTTCTTTTCGCTGCGGGCGCGATCGTCGGCGGGCAGATCGCCGTCGTTCTCGAGTTGCTTGAGCGCGGCGAGCGCCTCGCGGCGCGCATCGCGCACACCGAGCTTGTGATGCTCGGCGAGCTTGCGAACGTGCTTCACCAGCTCCTTGCGTCGCTGCTCGGTGAGCGGCGGAATCGGGATCCGCACGAGCTTGCCGTCGTTGTTGGGCGTGAGTCCCAGATCCGAGGCCTGGATCGCCTTCTCGATCGCATGGAGCGCGCTCTTGTCGTACGGCGAGATCACGATCAGGCGCGGCTCCGGCGCACTCAGGTTCGCCATCTGGTTCAGCGGCGTCGGGGTGCCGTAGTAGTCGACGCGAATGTTGTCGAGCAGCGACGGATTCGCGCGCCCGGTGCGGACCTTGCGCAGGTCGTCCTTCAGGTGCTGGAGCGAATGCCCCATCGCTTCCTTCGCCTGGGAGATCAGCTGGTCGAGGCTGACGGCCATGTTCTCCTCTCCTGCTCACTCGGTGACCAGTGTGCCAATCGTCTCGCCCGAGACGACCTTCAGGATGTTGCCACGCACCGTCATGTCGAACACGACGATCGGAACGCCATTCTGGCGACACAGCTGGATCGCCGTCTGGTCCATGAACTGGAGGTTGCGCCGGATCGCTTCTTCATAGGAGAGCTGCTCGAAGCGCTGCGCTGCGGGAACCTTCTGGGGATCCGCGTCGTACACGCCGTCCACCTTGGTGGCCTTCATGATCAGGTCGGCGTGTACCTCGGCCGCGCGCAGCGCCGCTGCCGTGTCGGTGGTGAAGTACGGGTTGCCCGTGCCCGCCGCAAAGATCACGATGCGGCCCTTTTCGAGATGGCGGATCGCACGGCGGCGGATGTAGGGCTCGGCGACTTCCTGGATCGTGAGCGCCGAGAGGACGCGCGTGGGCACTTCCTCCTTCTCCAGCGCGTCCTGGAGCGCAACGCCGTTGATGACGCCTGCCATCATGCCCATGTAGTCGGCCGTGGCGCGGTCCATGCCCTCGGAGGCCGCCGATACGCCACGGATGATGTTGCCGCCTCCGATCACGATGGCGACCTGCACGCCCAGCCCGTGCACCTCGCGAATCTCTGCAGCGATCCCGCGAATCACCGCCGGCGCGATCCCGAATCCCGCCTCTCCGGCGAGTCCCTCGCCGGAGAGCTTGATCACGATGCGGCGGTACCTGGCCTTCACGCCTCGCCCGGGGTCCCGAGCCGGAAGCGCACGAAGCCGGTCACGGCGACGTCCGCTCCGAGTTCCTTGCCCTTCTGCGCGAGCATCTGCCCGATGCTCTGGTCCGGGTTCATCACGAACGGCTGCTCGAGCAGACAGACCTCCGCGTAGAACTTGTTGATGCGGCCCTCGACGATCTTCTCGATCACCTTCTCGGGCTTGCCGGTCTGCGCGGCCTGCTTGGCGAAGAGTTCGCGTTCGCGGGCCAGCAGATCGGCGGGGACACCGCTGCGATCGAGCGCGAGGGGCGACGGATCCGCCGCCGCGACGTGCATCGAAACTTCCTTCGCGATCGCCTCGGCCACGGCGCCGCGCGCCGTGGTGCGCAACGACACGAGCACGCCCAGCTTGCCACCGGCGTGTACGTAGCCGCCGACCAGACCGCCCGGCACGGCAAGTCGCGCGACGCGCTTGCACACGACGTTCTCGCCGAGCTTGCTGGCGACGGCCCCGATGCGCTGTGCGACCGACTCGCCATCGAGCGTCGCAGCTCCGAGTGCCTCCCCGGTCTCCGCGCCGGTCTGGGCCGCGACCGCAGCGAGCTTGCGTGCGAATTGCTGGAACTCGTCGGTGCGCGCGACGAAGTCGGTTTCGCAACCGATCTCGACGATCGCGCCGGCTTCGCCGGTCAACGCGATGGCGACCGTGCCCTCGTTGCTCGCCCGACCCTCACGCTTGGCCGCCTTGGCGAGGCCGCGCTCGCGGAGCAGCGTCACCGCCTTCTCCGCATCGCCGTTCGCTTCGGTGAGCGCCTTCTTGCATTCCATCATGCCGGCGCCGGTCCGCTCGCGCAGCTCCTTGACCGCTCCAGCCGAGATTTCCGCCACTGCTCGTCTCCTCGTCGGGAGGTCGCACCCCGCGGCGCAACGTCCTGCTCTACTCCGTGCTCGGCTCGCTGCCGCTCTCGACCACAGGCGCACTCGCTGCGGGCGCAGGCGCGGGCGCGGGCGCAGGCGCGGGCGCAGGCGGCACGTTCGTCACGATCACCGTCGGCGCCTCGGCCTCCTCGGCGTCGGCACCCGCGCTGCGCGTCCCGCCGCGGCGCGCGCCGCGGCCGCGGCGAGGCGGCTGCTTGATCTCGACCACCACGCGGCCGATGCCCGTCGTGTGAGCCTCCCCTTCGCCGCGCCGTCCAGTCGCCACTTCGACGGCCTCCGAGCGAATGCGCGCCTCGTGGAGTTGTGCGCCGTCGATGCAGGCGTCGGCGGCCTGTCCGCAATACAGGCTGATCGCGCGCGTCGCGTCGTCGTTGCCGGGGATCACGAAATCGATGCCCTCGGGATCGCAGTTGGTGTCGACCACCGCGACGATCGGGATACCGAGCCTGCGTCCCTCGGAGACCGCGATGTGTTCGCGCTTGACGTCGACCAGGAAGATCGCGGCCGGGAGCTTGCTCATCTCGCGCAGGCCCTCGAGCGACTTCCGATAGCGCTCGACGTCACGCGAGATGCGCGAGCGCTCCTTCTTCGACAACTCGTTCCACGCGGCCTCGTCCGCTTGCAGCACGAGCTGCTCCTTGAAGCGATCGAGCGACTTCTTCACGGTACGGAAGTTGGTGAGCGTCCCGCCGAGCCAACGGTTGTTGACGAAGAGCTGGTTCGCGCGCAGCGCCTCCATCTGCACCGGCGCGGCAGCCTGTCGCTTGGTGCCCACGAAGAGCACCTTGCCACCCGCCGCGGTGGTCTCGCGCAGAAACTCGAGCGCGTCCTGGAAGCGCTCGAGCGTCTGGTCGAGGTCGACGATGTGAACGCCGTTGCGCTCGCCGAAGATGAACTTCTTCATCTTCGGGTTCCAGCGATAGGTCTGGTGGCCGAAGTGCGCGCCTGCATCGAGCAGGGCGCGAACGGTGAGCGGGATGGGCGTGTACGCGGCCACCATCTCGCTGATCGGGACATCGGAGCCGGGCGTTTCGGTGCCCGGCGGAGCGGTCTCCGCCATGCGGATCTCCTTCGCGGTTGTTCCTCCGCCCCGGTCGGCGGGCGCGCGGCACTCCGGCATCGAAGCCGGCGTGCAGCGTCCCGCGGTCCCCGAGGTCCCCGGTGCGAACACCGCAGACACCGCTCGGGCGAACCGAGGCGTGTGAAGTGAGGCGGGGATAGCAGAGCCGGCGCCGCGGCGTCAATGCGAGGAAAATCGAGCAGTTATGAAGGGCGCTTCGCAGTCCCTTCGCGGGCGTCTCGCGAGCCGGATCAGGTCGTGTACTCGGCGTTGATCTCGACGTAGTCGTAGGAGAGATCGCAGGTCCAGACCGTGGCCGCGTGGCGGCCGACGCCCAGATCGAGTTCGACGTCGACCTCCTTGCGCGCGAGGGCGCGGCCCGCACGCCGCCTCGCCGCAGCGCCCGTGGGCGAACCGTTGCGGAATACCGCGACTCCGCCGAGCCGCACTTCGGCGCGCTCGAGCGCGATGGCGACGCGCGCGGCGCCGGCCGTCTGCAGGATGCGTCCCCAGTTGGGGTCGCCCCCGAACAGCGCGGTCTTCACCAGCAGCGAGTTCGCGATGCGCCTGGCGGCTCGCAACGCGTCGTCGGCGCGCCTGGCGCCCGAGACGCGCACCGTGACGAGCTTGGTCGCACCCTCGCCGTCACGCGCGATCGCGCGCGCGAGTTCCTGGGTCACTTCGCCGAGCGCGCCGGCGAAGTGCCTGGCGCCGGCGCTCGCCGCGTCCCGCAGCAACGAGTTGCCCGCGCGGCCGTTGGCGAGCAGGAACACGGTATCGCTGGTCGACGTCTCGCCGTCCACCGTGACGCGGTTGTAGCTCTCGTCGGCGGCCGCGCGCAGCAGCTTGCGCAACAGCGGCGGCGCAACGGCGGCGTCGGTGAGCAGGAACGACAGCATCGTCGCCAGGTTTGGCTCGATCATCCCCGAGCCCTTGGCGATCCCCGCGAGCGTCACGGTGCGCCCGTCGATCCGCGTGCGCAGCGAGGCGCACTTTGGCGAGCGGTCGGTGGTGAGGATCGCACGCGCGGCCTTCGGCAGACCCTCCGGGTGCAGCGCCCGGCCGGCCGCCAGGATGCCCGCCTCGATCTTCTCCATCGGGAGCGGGTGCCCGATCACGCCGGTCGAGGCGACGAGCACCTCGTCCGGCTGGCAACCGACGCTGCGCGCCGCGAGCGCCGTCATCGCGCGCGCGTCGCGCATTCCGCGCGCGCCCATCGCCACGTTCGAGCAGCCCGAGTTCGCGACGATCGCGCGCGCGACGCCGCGCCGGACACGCTCGCGGGAGAGCGCAACGGGCGCGCCCACCACGGTCGATCGCGTGAACACGCCTGCGGCGTGCGCCGGACCGTCGCTCGCGATCAGCGCGAGGTCCAGCCCGCGCGCCTTGACGCCGCAGCGCACGCCGGCGGACCGGAAACCGGGAACGATCGGTTCGGCTTGCTTCACGGGCGGCGAGGGATAGCAAACGCGCGCGGTGTGCTGGAGGTTCCGCAGCGCCGCGCGACTTTTCCGCGGCGCCGGTCAGGCGCCGCAGCAGCGCTTGTACTTCTTCCCGCTGCCGCAGCTGCACAGATCGTTGCGGCCGATCTTGGTCGACGGCGTTCCGCCGGAGCGCGCGTGCGGCGCCAGCGGAGTCGGGCTGCCGAGCCGCGCGGGGTGCGGCTGTGCGGCGGCGGCCTGCGACGGCGTGGGTGCAGCCTGCGCGGCGATCTGGCGCGCGGCTTGTTCGAGCCGGCTCTCGTCGATCCAGACTTTGAAGATCTCCTCGACGGACTGGCTGTCGATCCGCTCGTTCATCTCTTCGAAGACCGTGAAGCCCTCGCGCGCGTACTCGACCTTGGGGTCGCGCTGGGCGTAGCCACGGAAGCGGATGCCGTCACGCAGCGCGTCCATTGCGTACAGATGCTCCTTCCACAGGCGGTCGAGCGTGCGCAACACCACGTCGCGTTCGAGCTGGCGATGGGTGATCAGGTTGACCTGCGGGTACTTCTCGCGCAGCGCCTCCCAGCGCCGTTCCTTTTCGTCGAGCACCGCGACGAGCCGCTCGAAGACGGCGCGTCCGAGCGCCTCCTTGTCGAGGATCTTCCCGGCGAAGGGCGGCTCGGCCGGGTCGAAGCGGACGCCGAACTGCACCTCGATCGCCCGCGCCAGCGCGGTCACCTGCTCGGCCTCCGGGTCGCCCTTCTCCGGCCAATGCGAGTCGAGCTGCGCGACGAGCACCCCTTCCACCATCTCGACGACTTCGTCGTGTACGTCTTCGCGTGCCAATACGACGCGACGCCGGCCGTAGAACGACTGGCGCTGCTTATTCATCACGTCGTCGTATTCGAGCAGGTGCTTGCGAACGTCGAAGTTGCGCGCCTCGACCTTCTTCTGGGCGTTCTCGATCGCCTTGTTGATCCAGCGATGCTCGATCGCTTCGCCCTCTTCCAGACCCAAACGCTCCATCCAGCCCGAGATGCGCTCGGAGCCGAACAGGCGCAGCAGGTCGTCTTCGAGCGACAGATAGAAGCGACTCGAGCCCGGGTCGCCCTGGCGGCCCGAACGACCGCGGAGCTGGTTGTCGATGCGTCGGCTCTCGTGACGCTCGGTGCCGATGATGTGGACACCACCCGCCGCGATGACTTCGTTGCGTTCCTTCGCACAGGCGCTTTCGAAATGCGCCTGCCAGTGCAGGAACTCGGGGTGTTCGCGATCGTGGCCGCACTTGGCGAGCGCCAGGTACTCGGGGTTTCCGCCCAGCAGGATGTCGGTGCCGCGGCCGGCCATGTTGGTGGAGATCGTCACGGCGCCCTTGGCGCCGGCCTGCGCGACGATCTCGGCCTCGCGCTCGTGCTGCTTGGCGTTCAGCACGTTGTGCTTGATGCCAGCACGTTTGAGCTTCGCCGCGAACATCTCCGAAGTCTCGATCGCGATCGTGCCGACCAGGATCGGCTGGCCCTTCGCGTGGCGCTCCTTGATGTCCTCGACCACCGCGTCGAACTTCTCGCGCTTGGTCTTGTAGACCACGTCCGAGAGGTCCTCGCGCACCATCGGGCGGTTGGTCGGGATCACCAGCACGTCGAGGTCGTAGATCTTGGCGAACTCGGGGGCCTCGGTGTCGGCCGTGCCGGTCATGCCGGAGATCTTGTCGTACATGCGGAAGTAGTTCTGGAAGGTGATCGAGGCGAGCGTCTGGTTCTCGCTCTGGACGGTGATGCCCTCCTTCGCCTCCACCGCCTGGTGCAGTCCGTCGGACCAGCGCCGGCCCGGCATCAGACGTCCGGTGAATTCGTCGACGATCAACACCTCGGGCTTGCCCTCTTCGCCGGGCTTCACCACGTACTCGACATCGCGCTTCTTGAGGGTGTGTGCGATCAGCGCCTGATTCACGGCGTGCAGCATCGGAAGCATCTGCGGGTCGTAGAGATTATCGATGCCGACCAGCTTCTCGACCCGGCGGACGCCGTCCTCGGTGAGTGCCGCAACGTGGTCCTTTTCGTCGCACCAGTAGTCGCCGGTCTCCTCGATCTCCTTGTTGGTGTCACCCTTGGTGCCGGCCGTGAGCTGGCGCACCACGCGGTCGGCGACGCCGTAGACCTGGGTGTTCTCCTCGGACGGACCGGAGATGATGAGCGGCGTGCGCGCTTCGTCGATCAGGATCGAGTCGACCTCGTCGACGATCGCGTAGTAGAGGTCGCGCTGGACGCAGTGGGCGAGCGCTCGCTTCATGTTGTCGCGCAGGTAGTCGAAGCCGTATTCGTTGTTGGTGCCGTAGGTGAGGTCGGCGCCGTAGGCCGCCTGCCGCTGTTCATCCGAGAGATCGTGGATGATGACGCCCACCGTGAGGCCGAGGAAGCGGTGGACCTGGCCCATCCACTCGGAATCGCGACTGGCGAGATAGTCGTTGACGGTGACGATGTGTACGCCGCGGGCCGGCAACGCGTTCAGGTAGGCGGGCAGTGTCGCGACCAGCGTCTTGCCTTCGCCGGTCTTCATCTCGGCGATCTTGCCTTCGTGCAAGACCACGCCGCCGACGAG
>JAGSPS010000299.1 GCA_018262315.1 Deltaproteobacteria bacterium
GAGCACATAAGCAGGTACACCACTGCGGCCGATCCTCGCGAGCGCCTGCGCGATCTCGGGGTCACGGCGCGTCCAGTCGGCGCGCACCAGATGGACGCCGCGCGCGCGAAACGCCTCGAGCATGTCGTCGCGCGAGAGCACGAGCTTCTTGTTCACCTGGCAGGTTACGCACCACGCGGCGGTGAAATCGACGAACACCGGCCTGCCCGACGCCGTGAGGGCGGCGAGCATCGGTGCCGAGTACGGTTGCCACGCGCCGTCGTGGTCGGCCGAGGGTGCGGCACCGTCCCGCGGGAACGCCGCAAGGCCGAGCGACGCAACGACCAGCACACCGATCGCAGTGCGTGCGAACGGGCCACGCACGCCGGGCAGCCCCGCGATCCATGCCGCAAGCGCCACGACGACCGCGGCCGCGAGCAGCCAAACCACGGCGTCGAGTCCTGCCTGACGACCGAGCACCCACGCGAGCCACACGACGGTCGCATAGAGCGGAAAGGCGAGCGCCTGCTTCAGTCGCAGCGTCCACGGGCCCGGCCTCGGCACATGGGCGAGCCACGCCGGGAACCATGCCAGCGCCACATAAGGCAGCGCCATCCCGAGCCCGAGCGCGGTGAACACCGCGAACGCCGTGCCCGAATCGACCGTGAGCGCGAAGCCGAGCGCCGCGCCCATGAACGGCGCCGTGCAGGGCGTCGCGATCACGACCGCGAGCACGCCGGTGAGGAAAGAATCGAGCGCCGGGTTCTTCGCGTTCCAAGCGGCGACGCGCGAGGGGAGCACGCTCGCGAACTCGAACACGCCGGAGAGGTTGAGCGCAAGCGCGAAGAAAAGCAGCGCCAGCACGGCGACGGCGGCAGGCGACTGGAGTTGGAACCCCCAGCCGAGCTCCTCGCCCGCCGCGCGCAGTGCAAGGAGCACCGCGGCCAGCGCCCAGAACGACGCGAGGACACCGGCCGCATAGAGAAGTCCGCGGCGGCGCCCGGTGCGGCCGTCGGCGTGATCCGCGAAGCCGAGCACCTTGATCGCGAGCACGGGTAGCACGCATGGCATCAGGTTGAGGAGCAGCCCGCCAGCGAATGCGGCCACGATCGCGGCGACGAGGCCTAGACCCGCGACGGGTCCGGCCGGCGCGCCAGCGCCGACCGGCACGTCGATCGCGTAGGCGCGCGGTTGCGCGTCGCCCGGCGGGGACAGGACCAGCACGCCTGCGACACGGTCGAACGCGCCGACCGGCTGGGTCGCGCGCGGCAGGGTGAGCCGGTAACCGCCGTCCGTCGGCACAAAACGCTGAAGCGCCGCGGGCTCGATCTTGCCCGCGTCGAAGGGAAAGAAGCGCGCATCGGGAACGGGGATCCCGGGAGGCGGAGCGAATTCGAGCGCGACGCCTTCGGACGCAGCGCCCGCCGCGAGCTTCCATCCGGACAGCGATTCCCGCGGGGCAGGGAGACGCGCCCGCGCTGCGGCGATCGGCCCCGATCCGCGCGGATCGGGATCGGATCGCGACGCGACCGGAAGCGTGATCGAAAGCTCGGCATCCTCGGGGATACAGCGCACCTCGCAGACCAGCCACCAGGCTCGTGCGGCGAGCGTGACCGGCTTTCCGATCGCGAGGTCCTTCGGCGCGTCGATGCGGACGAGATGCAGCGCCTCGCCCCTGTAGCCGAAGTTCATCAGCGGCCCGGCAGGAAGGCGCTCGGGCACGGGCCATTCGATGTCGGCGGCCGTGAACCCGGCGGGCAACCGCCATTCAAGCCGCGTGGGCTCGCCCGAGTCACCCGGGTTGCGCCAATAGGTGTGCCAGCCGGGGATGATCGCGAGCCGCAGGGCGATAGTCAGGGGCTCGCCTGGAACGACCGCCGTCCGCTCCGCAATGAGCTCAGCCTCGACATGGGGCGTGCGCACCGACGCAGCCGCGGCCGACGCTGCGACGCACAGAAACAGTACCGCGAGGGTTGAGAGCCGGGGCATTGTCCGTTTGTCCGGTCGAACGATACCGGGTTCCCCGTACCGCGAACATGCGTGTCGACCCCTGACGGTACGGCCGACCGATCCGGCCTGCACGCGTCCCGGACCGCCTGCCCCGCTTCGCGGTCGGTCAGCGCTTCGCGAGCAGCCCGGCCAGCTCGGAGCCCTGCAGCAGCCGGATCTTGTTCTCCGCCGCGAAGGTCGCGGCGTTGGCGCTCACTTCGCCCGCAGCAACGTAGATCGCGTCGTTCGCTTCGCGTGCACGCCGGGCGGAATCGAGGTCCCGCAGCGGTTCCACGCCGGTGCGCGCCGCCTTCCAGCGCTTGCAGCTGACGAGCGTCGTGCGCCCTGCCTTGACCAGCTCGAAATCGGCGTCCCTGCCGTCGAGCCGCGTGACCGCATAGCCGTCGCGGCGGAATGCTGCCTCGGCGGCACCCGAGAAGTCGGCCCACGACATCGCGCGCACGGACTCGAGCGTCTCTGCAACGCGTGAAGCGCTCGGTGCGCGCAGCTGCTTCCAGCCCGCCATCACGCCGATCACGAAGAACGGCAGCCCCACGAAGAAGGCATACGCGTCGGGCAGAAAGAACCGCGCGACGATCACGATGCCCGCCGCGATCGCGACGCTGATCCACCACGGCGAGCGCAGCAGGATCGCGAACAGCGAGTTCTCGTGCATCTTCAGCTTCATCGGTCGGCCCACCGCGAGGTAAGGAGGCGCGCAGTATAGGGTGCGTGCAGGGCCCCCGGACTGGCGCGGCCCGCGCTTGCCCCGCCCCGGTTACACGGCGGATACAAACCGACAACCAAAACGGTCTGGAACCGGCCCCCGGCCCTGCCTAGGATGGAGCTTTCGCGAGGAGGATCAACCATGCACCAGGACGCACGCGGCCACGCGGTCACGCTTTCCAATCCCGCGGCGCTCGACGCTTACGAGCGCGCGCTCCACGCCCTTCAGACCTATCGCGGCGACCCGACGGCGCCGCTCGACGAGGCCATCGCGCTCGACCCGGGCTTCGCCGCCGCGTACGCCACGAAGGCCCTGGTGCTCATCACGTTCTTCGAGCGCCGCTTCATGCGCCTCGCGCTGGCGACGCTCGAACAGGGCCGCGACGCGCTCGCCGGCGCCACTGCGCGCGAGCAGGCGCTCGCTGCCGCCGCGCGCCGCATCGCCGAAGGCGCGTGGCGCGACGGAGTGCGCACGCTCGAAGGGATTCTGGTCGAACAGCCGCGCGACATCGTCGCGCTGCAGGTCGCGCACCTCCTCGACTTCGCTCATGGCGATGCGCTCAACCTGCGGAACCGCGTTTCGCGCGTGCTGCCGGCATGGAGCGCGTCGGTGCCCGGCTATGCATACGTGCTCGGCATGCACGCGTTCGGCTACGAGGAATGCAACCAGTATCCCGACGCCGAGCGCGCCGGGCGCCGCGCCGTGGAGCTGTCGGGTAACGACGCTTGGGCCGTGCATGCCGTCTCGCATGTGATGGAGATGCAGGGCCGCGTCGCCGAGGGCCTCGACTGGTATCGCCAGACGCGCGACGTATGGGCGAGCGAGGACAACGGCTTTGCCTTTCACAACCATTGGCACACCGCGCTGTTCCACATGGATCGCGGCGACCACGCTGCGGCGCTCGCGATCTTCGACGAGCGCTTCGGCGGCGGCAGCGAGATGGCCCTGATGCGCGTGGACGCGACCGCGCTCCTGTGGCGGCTGCGCCTCGAAGGCGTCGACGTGTCGGCGCGCTTCGCGGCCGTAGCCAGCGAGTGGGAGCGCGCCCTCGACGACGGCGAAGGGGGCTTCTACGCCTTCAACGATTTCCACGCCGCGATGGCGTTAGCCGCAGCCGGCCGATCCGAGGCACTTGCGCGGCTGCGCGAAGCGCTCGCGAGAGCGCAGGCCCAGCCGGATGGAAACGCCGAGATGACTCGCTCCGTAGGCCTCGATGCCTGCGAGGCGGCCATCGCATACTGCGACGGGCGCTTCGAGGCGGCAGCCGAGCGGCTGATGGCGGTGCGCGACGGCGCGAATCGTTTCGGCGGCAGTCACGCCCAGCGCGACGTCCTCACGCTCACGCTGATCGACGCCGCCATGCGTGCCGGGATGCCGCAACTCGCACACCACTACGCGAACGAGCGCCTGGTGCACAAGCCCGAAAGCGCGTGGGGGCGGCGCCTCGCGGAGCGGATCGACGGGTGGCAGGCGCGGCGCGCCGCCTGACGTAGCAACCCCGC
>JAGSPS010000077.1 GCA_018262315.1 Deltaproteobacteria bacterium
CGAGAACGTCGCGCTCTGGCACGAGCGCGACATCTCCAACTCGTCGGTCGAGCGCATCGTGTTTCCCGACGCGTCGCAGGTGCTCGACTTCATGCTGCATCGCTACGCGGGTCTCGTCGACAAGCTCGTGGTGTATCCCGAGCGGATGCGCGAGAACCTGGAGTCGTCGCGCGGGCTCGTCTTCAGCGGCACGCTGCTGCTGCGGCTCGCCGAGAAGGGCCTCACGCGCGAAGACGCCTACCGATTGGTGCAGGGTCACGCGATGGACACCTGGGAAAAGGGCGGACAATTCCAGTCGCGGGTGCTCGCCGATCCGGAGATCGCGCGCGTGCTCACCAAGGAAGAGATCGAGCACGCCTTCGATCTCGACGCCTCGCTGCGCAACGTGGACGCGATCTTCGCGCGAACCCTGGGAGCGAAGCACGAATGAAGGCCTTGGTGCACGTGACCGTGAAGCCCGACGTGCTCGATCCGCAGGGTCGCGCGATCCAGCGCGGCTGCGCATCGCTCGGCTACCGCGGCGTGCGCGACGTGCGCCAGGGCAAGCTCTTCGAGATCGAGCTGGACGCGCCCGACCGGGCCGCGGCCGAGCGCCTGCTGCTCGAACTCGCCGCGAAGCTGCTCGCGAATCCGGTCGTCGAGGACTACCGGGTGGTGTCGATCGAGGACTGAACGAGGCAACCGAAGTTCGAGCTGGAGGATCCCCCCTTGCCCGTCGAACCTGAGCTGCTGAAGGCGCAGTGTGGGCGCACCCTCGCCCGCACCGAACTGCAGGGACTGGGTACGCGCATCGAGGGCAAGGTGCGCGACTCGTACGTACGCGGCGATCGGCGCACGCTGGTCGCGACGGATCGCATCTCCGCCTTCGACGTGGTGCTCGGCACGATCCCGTTCAAGGGGCAGGTGTTGAACCAACTGGCGGCGTTCTGGTTCGAGCGCACCCGCGAGGTGGCGCCGAATCACGTCGTCGCGGTGCCCGACCCGAACGTGACGATCGGCCGCGAGTGTCGCGGCCTTCCGCTCGAGTTCGTGGTGCGCGGCTTCCTCACCGGCGTCACCAGCACCTCGATCTGGACGGCCTACGCGCGCGGCGAGCGCGCCTATTGCGGCCACCGCCTGCCCGAAGGCCTGCGCAAACACGAGCGCCTGCCGCGGCCGCTGCTCACGCCCACCACCAAGGCGGAGCACGGCGCGCACGACGAGCTGACGTCGCGCGAGATCGCGATCGCGCGCGGTCTGGTTTCCGCCGCGCGCTACGACGAGGCCGAGGCGATGGTGCTGCGCCTGTTCGCCGAAGGGCAGCAGTGGGCCGAGAAGCAGGGCCTGATCCTGGTCGACACCAAGTACGAGCTGGGGCTCGACGACGCGGGCACGCTCACCGTGATCGACGAGATCCACACGCCCGACTCGTCGCGGTACTGGTATCTGGACAGCTACGAGCGCGCGATGTCGGAAGGCGCCGATCCGAAGGCGATGGACAAGGAGTTCGTGCGGCGCTGGCTCGCCGAGCGCGGCTACCAGGGCGAAGGCGCGCCGCCCGCGCTGCCCGACGATCTCCGCTGCGAGGCGGCGCGGCGCTACATCGAGACCTACGAGCGGATCACGGGGTTGGCCTTCGTGCCCGACACCGAGCCGCCGTTGCAGCGCATCCGCCGCAACCTCGGACTCTCGTAGCGTGTTCGCCGTCCTCCAGTTCCCCGGCTCCAACGACGACCGCGACATGGTCTTCGCGATGAAGAGCGTGCTCGGCGCGGATGCACGGCTGGTCTGGCACAAGGACGCGGAGTTGCCGGCGGGAACGCAGTGCGTGCTGCTCCCGGGCGGCTTCTCGTACGGCGACTACCTGCGCTGCGGCGCGATGGCGCGCTTCTCGCCGATCATGGCGGCGGTCACGCGCTTTGCCGCTGCGGGCGGTCCGGTGCTGGGCACCTGCAACGGCTTCCAGGTGCTCTGCGAAGCGGGCCTGTTGCCGGGCGCGCTGCTGCGCAATCGCGATCTCGCCTTCGTCTGCGCGCCGGCGCACTTGCGTGTCGAGCGCGTGGCGGCGCCGTTCACGTCGCGCGCGACGCCCGGGCAGGTGTTGCGGATCCCGATCAAGCACGGGGAAGGGCGCTACCACGTCACGCCGGAGAAACTCGCGCGTCTCGAAGCCGCCAACCAGGTGGTGTTGCGCTACTGCACGCCCGCCGGCGACGTCACGGACGCGGCGAATCCGAACGGCTCGATCGGCAACGTGGCCGCCGTCTGCAACGCGGCTGGCAACGTGATGGGCTTGATGCCGCATCCGGAGCACGCGGTCGAAGCGCTCACGGGTTCCACCCACGGCCGCGTGATCCTCGGGTCGCTGCTCGATTTCCTCGGGAGCCGGCGATGAGCGGAGCGACGGGAGTGCGCGAGCCCCTCGTTGACCAGACGCTCGCGCGCGAGCACGGGCTCAGCGACGAGGAGTGGCAGCGCATCCTCGAAATCCTCGGCCGCACGCCGAGCTATTCCGAACTCGGGATCTTCTCGGTGATGTGGTCGGAGCACTGCTCGTACAAATCGAGTCGCGTGCACCTGAGGAATCTTCCCACTCGGGGAGAGCACGTCCTGGTCGGGCCCGGCGAGGGCGCGGGCGCCGTGGCGATCGGCGACGGCCTCGCCGTGATCTTCAAGATCGAGAGCCACAACCACCCGTCGTTCATCGAGCCGACACAGGGCGCGGCGACCGGCGTCGGCGGCATCCTGCGTGACATCTTCTCGATGGGCGCGCGCCCGATCGCGTCGCTCGACTCGATCCGCTTCGGCCCGCTCGACGACCCGAAGCACCGCCGCCTGCTGGAAGGCGTCGTGCACGGGATCGGCGGCTACGGCAACTCGGTCGGCGTGCCCACGGTCGGCGGCGAGACCGGATTTCACGAGTGCTACCGCGGCAACATCCTGGTGAACGCCTTCAACCTCGGACTCGCGCCCGCCGACGGCATCTTCCTCGGGCAGGCCAGCGGCGTCGGCAATCCGGTGATCTACGCCGGTTCGAAGACCGGGCGCGACGGCATCCACGGCGCGAGCCTGCTCGCGTCGGCGGAGTTCGACGCGGAGAGCGACGCCAAGCGCCCCACCGTGCAGGTCGGCGACCCCTTCACCGAGAAGTGTCTGATCGAGGCGTGTCTCGAAGCGATGCGCACTGGCGTGATCGTCGGCATCCAGGACATGGGCGCGGCGGGACTCACCTGTTCGTCCTTCGAGATGGCGAGCCGCGCGGAGACCGGCATCGAGATGGACCTCGACTGCGTGCCGCAGCGCGCCGCGAATCTCTCGCCCTACGAGCTGCTGCTCTCCGAGAGCCAGGAGCGCATGCTGCTCGTGACGCGCGCAGGCGAAGAACGGCAGGTGCTCGACATCTTCGAGCGCTGGGACCTCGACGCGGTCGTGGTCGGTCGCGTCACCGGCGACGGCCGCATGCGGGTGCACTGGCACGGGCAGACCGTCGTCGACATTCCCGTCGACCCGGTCGCGGCGAACGCGCCGCTCTACGAGCGCAAGCAGAGGGTCCCGGCCGATCTCGCCGCGCGGCAGAAGCTCGATCTCGCGTCGATCGAGCCCGAAGCGGATCCGCAGGCGGCTCTCGCCGTGCTGCTCGATTCGCCCAACCTCGGCTCGAAGGCCTGGGTGTGGCGCCAGTACGACTCGCTCGTGCAGGGCAACACGGTGATCGGTCCCGGCGGCGATGCGGCGCTGGTGCGCGTGAAGCGCGAGGACGGCACGCCCACGCGCAAGGCCGTGGCGATGTCGGTCGACTGCAATCCGCGCTGGTGCTGGCTCGACCCGCGCGCCGGCACGATCGCGGCGGTGGCCGAGTCGGCGCGCAACGTCGCCTGCACAGGCGCGCGGCCGCTCGCGCTCACCAACTGTCTGAACTTCGGAAATCCCGAGAAGCCCGAGATCATGTGGGAGCTGGCGGAGTCGATCCGCGGGCTCGGCGAGGCGGCGGAAGCACTCGGCACGCCGGTGATCTCGGGGAACGTGTCGCTCTACAACGAGACCAGCGGTCGCGCGATCTTCCCGACGCCGACGATCGCGGTGGTGGGCCTGCTCGACGACGTCGAACGCCACGCCGTTTCGCACTTCGAGGTGGCGGGCCTAGCGATCCTGCTGCTCGGCGAGACGCGCGAGGAACTCGGCGGCAGCGAGTGGCTGCAGCTGCGGCGCGGACTCGAAGCGGGGCTGCCGCCGAGCGTCGACCTCGCGCATGAACGGCGTCTCCAACAGCTGCTCGCCGAGGGCGTCGCGTCGGGGCTGGTGCGCACGGCGCACGACGTCTCGAACGGCGGCCTCGCAGTCGCGCTCGCCGAGTGCGGCTTCACGGGACCCGCCGGCGTGCGGATCGGCGCGCGCGTCGAGCTGGCCGACGGCATCCGCCCCGACGCGCTGCTCTTCGGCGAGTCGACGGGCCGCGTGCTCGTCGCGACCGGCAACCCCGATGCGTTATTGGAGCGCGCGCGGGCGGCCGCTGTCCCCGCGCGGCGGATCGGGACGACGGGTGGCTCGCGGCTCGTGATCCGCCACGCCCCCTTGACCGTGTTGGCGAGCGGCGGTCCGGCCGCGAGCGAGGTCACGAGTTTGATCGATGCGGAAGTCGCTAATCTCGAAGCGATCTGGGCGCGCGCCATTCCGCGCCGACTGGAGCAGGCCGGATGAGTTCTCCTCTCGAACGCATGGTCGGTTGCGAGGCGGCGGCGCAGCTCGCCGCCGCGCGGGAAGCAGACCGCTATCACGACGCGTGCGGCATCTTCGGCGTGTACGGTCACCCCGAAGCGGCGCATCTCACCTACCTGGGTCTCTACGCGCTGCAACACCGCGGCCAGGAGAGCGCCGGCATCGCCACCTCGAACGGTCGCGAGCACGCCGTGCACCGCGCGATGGGCCTCGTCGGGGACGTCTTCTCCGAGAAGATCCTGCGGCGGCTCCCGGGCCGTCACGCGGTGGGCCACGTGCGCTACTCGACGGCGGGCGAGTCCAGCCTGCGCAACGCCCAACCGTTCTGCGCATCGACGGACGGCGGCCCCGTCGCGATCGCGCACAACGGCAACCTCGTCAACGCCGGCGCGATCCGCCGCGAACTGGAAGGTCGCGGCTCGATCCTGACCTCGACCTCCGACTCCGAGGTGCTCGTGCACCTGCTCGCGCGCTCGCGCGAGAGCACACCCGAGGACCGCCTGATCGACGCGCTCTCGCGCGTGAAGGGCGCCTACAGCCTGGCGATGCTGACCGACGACGCGCTGATCGCGGCGCGCGACCCGTTCGGCTTCCGCCCGCTTTCATTGGCGCGACTCGGCGACGGCTGGATCGTCGCCTCCGAGACCTGCGCCTTCGACCTGATCGGCGCCGACTACGAGCGCGATCTCGAGCCCGGCGAGGTGATCGTGATCCGGCGCGGTCGCCTGCGCACGCTGCGCCCGTTCCCGCCCGCGCCGCGCCAGGCCTTCTGCATCTTCGAGCAGATCTATTTTGCGCGCCCCGACTCGAACGTGATCGGCCATAGCGTCTACCAGTTCCGCAAGGAGCTGGGTCGCATACTCGCGCGCGAGCATCCGGTGGCGGCGGACATGGTGGTGCCGGTACTCGACTCGGGCAACGCGGCAGCGCTCGGCTACGCCGAAGAGTCCGTCATTCCCTACGAGACGGCGCTGATCCGCAACCAGTACGTGAAGCGCACCTTCATCGAGCCGTCGGCTTCGATCCGCGACTTTCGCGTGCGCATCAAGCACAACGCGAGTCGCCAGATGGTGGGCGGGAAGCGCGTGGTGCTGGTCGAGGATTCGATCGTGCGCGGCACCACGCTGCTCAAGCTGGTCGGGCTGATGCGCCACGCGGGGGCATCGGAGGTGCACGTGCGCGTGTCGTCGCCGCCGAACATCGGCCCCTGCCACTACGGGATCGACACACCGACGCGTGAGGAGCTGATCGCGCACCGCCACTCGGTCGAGGAGATCCGTCAGATCCTGGGCGCCGATACGCTCGGCTACCTCTCGATCGACGGCCTGCGCGGCGCTGCCCGGAACCTGAAGCACGGAATCTGCGATGCCTGCTTCTCGGACGACTACCCGATTCCCGTCGACGCGGACGCCGAGCCGCCGCAGCTCTCGTTGTTCCGGCTGGTCGAGCCGGACGACGAGTCGGCGCTCGGCTCTTGAGTTCGCGGCACGAGCGCGGCCGGCTCGACCTCGCCGAACTCGCCCGCGAGGTCGAATCTGGGCGCATCGAGACGATCGTGACGGCGATGCCGGATCTCTACGGTCGCCTGGTCGGCAAGCGCATCCTGGCGGGGTTCTTCCTCGACGAGATCACCGGCGACGGCATGCACGTCTGCGACTACCTGCTCGCCTGCGACATGGAGATGAATCCAACGCCTGGCTACGCGTTCACGAACTGGGCGTCGGGGTACGGCGACCTGCACGCGGTTCCCGACCTCGGAACGCTGCGCGTCGCCGCGTGGCTCGAGCGCAGCGCCGTGGTGCTCTGCGATGCGAAGGACGCCGAGAGCGGCGCACCGATCGAGGTTGCGCCGCGCAACATCCTGAAGCGCCAGCTCGCGCGGCTCGCCAGCGCGGGCTTCACGGCGAAGATGGCCAGCGAACTCGAGTTCTTCCTGTTCCGCGATAGCTACGGGGAAGCGCGCGCGCGCGGCTATCGCGAGCTGCGCACGGCCGGCGACTATGTCGAGGACTACCACATCCTCTCGAGCACCTTCGCCGAGCCGGTGATCGGCGCGATCCGCCGCGGAGCCGACGCGTCCGCGATCCCCGTGGAATTCTCGAAGGGGGAGTGGGGTCCCGGCCAGCACGAGATCAACCTGCGTTACGCCGAGGCGCTCGAGATGGCCGATCGCCACGTGCTCTACAAGACGGCGGCCAAGGAGATCGCCGCGGCGCAGGGTCATTCGCTGACCTTCATGGCCAAGTGGCACGAGCGCCACGCGGGCTCGTCTTGTCACGTCCACATGAGCCTCTGGGACGCTGGCGGGCGGCCGGCCTTTTCGGCGGGTCGCGAGGCGTCGCCGACGTTCCGCCACTTCCTCGGCGGACTGCTCGCCCACGCGCGCGAGCTGGCCTGGTTCTTCGCGCCGACGGTCAACTCGTACAAGCGCTACAGCGAGGGCACCTTCGCGCCCACGCGCATCATCTGGAGCGTCGACAATCGCACGGCGGGATTCCGCGTCGTGGGTGCGGGACCGTCGTTGCGCGTCGAGTGCCGGATCCCCGGCGCCGACGCGAATCCGTATCTCAGCTACGCGGCGCTGCTCGCGGCGGGCCTAGACGGGATCGAGCGCAAACTCGATCCGGGCGAGCCCTTCGCGGGCGACGCCTATCACAGCGCCGAGCTGCCGCGCGTGCCGCACACGCTGGCCGATGCGATCCGCGAGCTGGAGGGAAGTCGCTTCGCACGCGACACCTTCGGTGACGCCGTCGTGGATCACCTGCTCCACTTTGCGCGTACGGAGCTCGCCAGCTACGAAGCGGTCGTGACCGACTTCGAGCGCACGCGCTACTTCGAGCGAATTTGAGCCGCCGCGCGATGCGCCGTCCACTGATCGGCATCACCTGCTATCACCGCGAGGGCGCCGAGCGCCCGCGCTTTTCGGTGCCGGCGGCGTACGTCGACGCGGTGCGCGCGGGCGGCGGACGACCGGTGCTGTTGCCGCCCGGCGACGACGACCCTTCCGCGCTGCTCGACGCCCTCGACGGCGTCGTGCTCTGCGGCGGCGGCGACATCGACCCGTCGCGTTTCGGGGGAGCGGCGAGGCACGATTCGCTCTACTCGACCTCTTCCGAGCGCGATGCCTTCGAACTCGCGCTGGTGCACGAGTGTCTGCGGCGCGGCACGCCGACGCTCGCGGTCTGTCGTGGCCTGCAGGTGCTGAACGTCGCGCGCGGCGGCGACCTGCACGTGCATCTCCCCGACGTGGTGGGCGAGTTGGTGGCGCACCGCGTCTCTCGCGAACATCACTCGCACCACCCGGTGCGCATCGATGCGAGTTCGCGTCTCGCCGCCGTGCTCGGCGCATCCGAGGTGATGGTCGCGTCCTGGCATCACCAGGCGATCGACCGCCTCGGCGCCGGGCTGCGCGCGGTGGCGTGGGCGGAGGACGGGACGGTCGAGGCGGTCGAGATGGAGAACGAGCCCGCGATGCTCGCGATCCAGTGGCATCCGGAGCTGCAGGTTCAGGAGCCCGGCGGGCGCCAGCTTCGGCTCTTCGAGGAGCTGGTGGCGCTCGCCCGGCGGGCGACCCGCGCCCCGGCATCGGCCGGTCCCTCGTCTCGGTAAGGGTCGGCGCTGGTCGGGCCGATACGGCCCGGTGGAGGACCATGCCGGGCATTCCGGAGGAACCCGTCGTCGCAGTGCCGTCGCCTGCGCGCCGCCTACACCTCGCCTTCGGCGACCCGAAGGCGTTCCAGCAGGAGTACGCCCGCAATCTGGAGCGCGGCGGCGCCTTCGTCGCGACCGCGGATACGTTCGAGCTGCGCGAAGTGGTGGAGGTGCTGCTCGAAGCGAGTTTCGGTGGCGAGAAGCTGGTGTTGACCGCCGAGGTCGTGCATGCCAGCGACGGCGGTGTAGCGGTGCAGTTTCTCGACCCGGCGCCGGAGCTGCGCAGCCGGCTCGAGTCGCTCGTCGAGGGCGCGGAACGCGCGATCGCCGAGGCGGCGGCGGAAGCCGATGACGACGTCGTGGTGGGTCCCGCCGACGACGAGTTTGGCGACGTGGACCTCGACGAGGACTCGTTCGACCTCGATGGCGCAGCTGCGGACACCCCAGTTGGCGTCGCGGTCGCCACGCAACCCGGCGATGACAACGATTCCAACGAACGAACCTTCCGCGCCCGCGCCGAGCGATTGCCGATGCGCGTCGCCGTGCGGGTCAAGACGCCGACCGGGAAGGGGCTCGCGGCTCGCACGCGCGATCTCTCGCCCACCGGGTTGCTCGTGTCGGTGGAGGGCGAGGAGCTGCCGGTCGGCCGCGAGGTGCGCGTCGAGCTGACGCACCCGACGACCGGCGAGAAGCTCGACGTTCCCGCCAAGGTGACGCGTCACGTCCAGGGCGAAGGCGTGGTACCGGCAGTCGCGCTGGCGCTCCAACCCGGAGCGATGCGCGCCGAGGTCGAGCGCTTCGTTGCGGAGCTGCAGAAGGCCGACGCCGAACAGCAGCGCGGCGGCATCCGCGGTCCGCTCGAAGAACTCGGCGGTCCGAGCATGCTCCAGATGTTCGCGGCGCTCTCGAAACAGGGCACGCTCACGGTGAGCCACGGCGCCGAGGAGGGCGTCGTCGCGTTCGAGAACGGCATGCTCAGGGTCGCGCAGGTCGGCTCGGTGACCGGCGTGAAGGCGCTCGCGCGCATTCTCTCGTGGCGCGACGGCTTCTTCGAGTTCCGCTCCTACGTCGACCCCCTGGGCGACGGGCATCCGAAGCTGCCGATCGAGGCCGCGATCCTCGACGCGCTGCGCGTACTCGACGAGAACAATCGCCTCTCGAGTCCGCAGCTCCCCGCGAGCGCGCGCCTCGAAGTCGCGCGCGAACGACTCGATGCACTCGGCCAGCCGATCGGCAAGACCGAACAAGCGGTCCTCGAACTCGCCGCCGCCGGCTTCACCGTCCGCCGCATCCTCGACGTCATCCCCGAAAACGACGCCACCATCCGCAGCGCCGTCACCGCCCTCCTCGACCGCGGCATCATCCGCCTCGTCTGAGGCGGAGAAAGGGGACGGTCCTCGCCGCGGACGGGGCGAGGAGTATGGGGACACACCTCGAGCGAAGTGTGTCCCTCGAGTCCACGGCGAGTCCACTCCGAGGACCGTCCCCTTTCTCCTCTCCCCTTTCTCCTCGCTACCTTGCGGCGGGCCGGCGGAGGGGGTGGGTGTGGGAAGCGATCGCTTCGAGCTGTGGATCGACGGGTGCGCGACGGGGGCTGAGGGCGCCGCGACCGCGGACGTGGTCGAGCCCGCGACCGGCGAGCTGCTGGCGCAGGTCGCACGCGCGACGGTCGGGGACGCGCAGCGCGCGGCGGCCGCGGCGCAGCGCGCGTTCCGCAGCGGTCCGTGGCCGCGCGCACGTGCCGTGGAACGTGCGAAGGCGCTGCGGGCGCTCGCGGCGCGCATCCGCGAGCAGGCGAAGCCGCTGGCAACGCTCGAAGCGCGCAACGCGGGCAAGCCGATCGCCGACGCAGACTGGGAAGTCGAGACCGCCGCGCAGTGCTTCGAGTTCTTTGCGGGCGCTGCAACGACGCTGTCGGGCCGCGTCCCTCCCGTCGACGGCGGCGGCCTCTCCGTGGTGCTGCGCCAGCCGATCGGTCCGTGCGCGCTGATCGTCCCGTGGAACTTCCCGTTCCTGATCGCCGCTTGGAAGGTGGCGCCGGCGCTGGCGGCCGGAAACACCGTGGTGTTGAAGCCCGCGAGCGCGACGCCTTGCAGCGCGCTGCGGCTCGGCGCACTCGCGCGCGCCGCGGGGATTCCCGACGGCGTCCTCAACGTGATCGCCGGCCCGGGCGCCTCGGTCGGCGCCACGCTCGTCGGCGACCCGGCCATCCGCAAGATCTCCTTCACCGGCGACTCGGAGAACGGCGCTGCGATCCTGCGTCTCGCCGCGCCCGAGATCAAACGCGTTTCGCTCGAACTCGGCGGCAAGTCGGCGAATGTGGTATTCGCCGATGCCGACCTCGACGCCTGCGTCGAGAAGTCGCTGCTCGCGGTGTTCGGCAACGCGGGCCAGGACTGCTGCGCGCGCAGTCGCATCCTGGTCGAAGCGTCGGCGCACGACGCATTGGTCGCGAAGTTCAGCGCCGCCACGCAACGGCTGCGCGTCGGCGACCCGCTCGATCCGGCGACCCAGGTGGGTTCGCTGATCTCGCGTGGTCACCGCGATCGCGTCGCCAGCTACATCGAACTGGGGAAGGGCGAGGGCGCACACTTGCTCTGCGGCGGCGAGGCGCCGG
>JAGSPS010000300.1 GCA_018262315.1 Deltaproteobacteria bacterium
CACCTGGTCGATCGTCTGCGGCGCACCGAAGTCGCGCAGCTCGTGCGGGCGATCGGCCGTGAGCACGAGCAGCGGCACCCGCGCGTAATGCGCCTCGACGACCGCGGGCAGGAAGTTCGCCGCAGCCGTCCCCGAAGTGCAGACCAGCGCCACCGGACAGCGTTCGGCCTTGGCGAGCCCCAGCGCAAAGAAGCCCGCCGCGCGTTCGTCGAGGTGCGTCCAGGCGCGCAAGCCGCTGGCGCGCGCAATGGCCACCGCGAGCGGTGCCGAACGCGACCCGGGACACACACATGCGTGCCGCACGCCAGCGCGCTGCAGCTCCTCGATGAGCGCCGCCGCGAACGCGAAGTTGCGATTGGGAGCGGTTGCGGCGGAATCGTCTGCGTCGAGGCTGCGCATCTCAGAGCTCCAGCAGCGGCACCAGCAGTGCGCGCAACTTGAGGCGTGTCTCGACGAGCTCCGCCTCTGGATCCGACGCGGCCACGATGCCGGCCCCGGCGTAGAGCCGGGCGTCGGTTCCGCACACGAGCGCGGAGCGAAGCCCCGCCCACAACTCGCCGCCCCCGGCCGCGTCGACAAAGCCAACGCCTCCGCCATACCAGCCACGCACGAGCGCTTCGCGTCGGGCGAGCCAGGCGAGCGCCGCGTCGCGCGGCGCTCCGGCTACCGCGGGCGTCGGATGGACGCGGCCGGCGAGGTCGAATAGGTTCGCGTCGTCGCGCAGTGTACCGGCGATCGGCGTCTCGAGGTGCTGGATGCCTTCGATGCGCAGCAGGCGCGGCGCTTCCGGAACGTCGAGCCCGACGCAGAGCGGCGCGAGCGCCTCGCGCAGGCCGCGCACCACCGCGGCGTGTTCCTCCTGATCTTTCTTGCACTCGCGCAGCGCCGTGCCGAGGCGCTCGTCTTCCTCGGGGCTGCGGCCGCGCGGCGCCGAGCCGGCCACCGCCGCGGCATCGACCTGCCGGCCGCGCACGCGCACCAGCCGCTCGGGCGAGGCGCCGACGAAGCTGCGATCGCCGCGCTTGACCGCGAAGGTGGTGCAGGACGGGTAGCTGCGTCGCAGCCCGCCGAGCAGCGCCAGCACGTCGATCGGCTCGCGGCTGGCAAACCGCACCGAGCGCGCCACGACGAGCTTCTCGAATACCCCGGCCGTCACCGCGTCGCGCGCCGCTTCGACCAGCGCGCGGTACTGCGCAGGCGAGCGATCGGCTTCGACCCGGTAGTCGCGCGCCGCGCTGCCGCCCGGCTCGCGGCCGTCGCGTTGCAGCAGGCGCTCGCGTTCGCGCAGCAGCCGCGCACGAAGCGCGGCGCGCGCCGCCGCCTGGCTCGTGTGCACCCCCACTTCCGCCACGCCAGCGAGGGTGCTGGTGCCGTGGCGCTGGACGAGCGCGCGGGCCGGCAGGACGAAGCGCAGCGCCGGAAAGCCGGCCCAGATCGGGTCGCTCGCGGGCTCCGCGTCGCAGCCGAAGCCGCCGACGAGCAGTGGAAACTGCGCCTCGAAGACTGCGCCGGCGCGTCCCCCGATCGAAGACAGCAGGTCTTGCACTTCGTTCGCGGCATCCGCGAAGCGTTGCGCCCCGCGACTCTCGATGGTGTGTAGCGCGCCGCTCGTTGCGAACGCATGGGACGCGCGTGACCAGAAAAAGCCATCGGACTCCCGCACCGCGTCGAAGAGCGCGAGCGGGTCGGCGCCGTCGCACGGCACGGTTTCGACGATCCACCTCATCGAGATGGCTTCCCGCGCTGCGCCGTCCACAGCTGCGCCGAGCCGAAGAGCAGGCGGCGCTTGGCGATCTTCTCGAAGCCGGAATCGGCGAGTTGCGAAGCCAGCATGGCCGCGGGCGGCAGGTAGACCGTAGATTTCGGCAGGTACGCGTACGCCTGGCGGTCCGAGAGCCAGCCGCCGACGCGCGGCACGACGCGGTCGAACCAGAACGCGTGGCCGGCGCGCAGCCAGGCGGTGTCGGGCCGGTCCACGTCGAGCAGCGCGATGCGGCCGCCCGGTGCGACGACGCGAGCCAGCTCGGCGAACACGGCCGGCAGCGACACGAAGTTGCGAAGCGCGAAGCCACACGTGACGGCGCTCGCCCAGCCGTCCGGGAGCGGCAACGCGGCGGCGTCGGCCTGTGCGAGCTTGCAGCGCGGCGAGCGCGCGCGGGCACCGCCGAGCATCGCGAGCGCGAAGTCGACACCGACCACCTGCGCGCCGCGCGCCGCCGCGAACGCGGCGAGATCGCCGGTGCCGCAGGCCAGATCGAGCACGCGATCCCCGGGGCCGACGTGGCTCGCGTCGAGCGCAAAGCGCCGCCAGCTGCGATCGAGCCCGAGGCTCATCACCCGATTCAGCACGTCGTAGCGCGGCGCGATGCGATCGAACATCGCGCGCACGGCGCGCCGCTTGTCTTCGGGTCGCGGCAGCGGATCCCGCGCGGCTTTGCCGCGCGAGCTTGGCGCGGCCGGCATCATCGCCATACGACGTCCAGGCGCGCCGACTCGGTCGCAGCGACCGCAGCGGCGAGCGCCTCGCGCTCCGCCGGCCGCGAGAGCCGCCCCATCGCGCGCGTCACCAGAGTGCGTTGGAAGTGCCGTGCGACGAGGATCGTCAGCTGCGGCAGCAGCGTGCGGAAGGCTTCGCCGATCGCTTGCGGATCGCGATCGGCGGCGCCGTGCTTGCGCACGTTCGCGTCGAAGAGGTCGATCGCGCGCTCGCAGACCTCGACGACGTGGTCGCGATGCAGCATCGCGACGGCGAGCAGCTCGTGCATCGGGAAGCCGGCCTCGAGGATGCGCAGGCCGGCGCGCGCCATCTCGACGTCCGCCTCGCTGAACTGCGGCTCGCCGTCGATCACGGCGGGTTCGAGCAAGCCCGCCGCCTCGGCGGCGCGGATCAGCGCCTCGGGCACCGCCGCGGCCGCCGCCATCGCGCGGCGCGTGAAGAGCTGGCCGCCGCGGCTCTCCTCGACCAGTGCGGTGAGCAGCGGCTGCTGCTCCGGCCGTTCGACCACGCGGCGGATCTGGTCGAGGGTCAGGCGCTGGCGTTTGAGATCGCGGATCCGGCGCAGGCGATCGAGGTGGCTCTCGTCGTACCAGACCACGCGGCCGCGCCGCGCGGGCGCCGGCAGCAGATGCTGGCTCTGATAGAAGCGGACGGTGTCGACGGCCAAGCCCGCGGCCGCCGCCAGCTCTTCGACTCGGTATTCCATGCAATGAGTCTTAGAGTATTCACTCTCATTATCAATCCGCCGAAGAAAGTCCTTTTATTCCACCTACTTCGGATTCCCGAGCGACGCTCGAGATCGGTCGCGAGCCCGGCCGCGCAGGAACGCGGTCATGTGGAAGCGCGCCTGTTCGGGCGGGTAGCGGTGCTCGCGCGCCACGGGACACGCGCCGCGCGCGAGGCATGCGGCCTCGAAACACGCGCCGCCCGCGCCCGCTTCGAGATGGGCCGCGCAGGCGGCGGCGTCGTAGCCGGTGGTCGTGAAGGCGCCGGCGGGACATGCGCCGAGGCAAGGACGTTCGCGGCACGACAGGCATGGGCTCTCGCGTGGGTCGCGCTGCGGCAGTGCGAGTCGCTCCGCGAACGCGAGCGCGCCGCGATAGGCGTGCCACAGGCCGTGATCGGGATGGATCAGCAGCCCGAGCGGGGACGGATGCACCGGCTCGGCGCGTTGCGCCCAGCGCAGGAAGGGCGGATGCGGCGGACCGTCGCCCGGCAACACCACCGCGGCGTCGAAGCGTGCCGCGATCTCCCCGAGCACGCGCGCCGACCAGCGCTCGAGCGGATCGGCCTCCGCGCGGCGCTCGCGCGCGAAGCGCGCCCACAGCGACGCCCCGACGTTGCCGGCGAGCACGAGCGTGCCGACCGCGCGCCCGTCGGGAAGGGCCGACACGCCGTCGCCCGCAGCAGGATGGAACGCACCGCGCGGCGCGAGCCCGCGGGCTCGCAGCGCAGCTTCTACGTCGACGAGTGAACCGGACATCGCGGGGAGCGTCGCTCTCGATGAGCTTGCTCGCCAACACCGCGCTCACGCGTCCGTCAGCTGGATCTCCCCCGCGCGCACGCGCCGCTCGATCTCGACGTCGTGGTCGACGTCGCTCGTCGTGTTGGTCTCGTAGGCGAGGATGCCGAGCTGCTCGAAGCGCACGCGCTGGCGATCCGAGAGCAGGCCGAGGCTCTT
>JAGSPS010000301.1 GCA_018262315.1 Deltaproteobacteria bacterium
CAAGACGCTGCGCCGCGGCGGCTTCGAAGTGCGACTCGACACCGCGTTCCATCGCGTCGTGCACCGCTGCGCCAAAGTGCCGCGCCGCGGCGAAGCGGGAACCTGGATCACCAGCGACATCGCCAACGCATATGCGGGCCTTCACGAACTCGGCTTCGCGCACTCCGCCGAGGCGTGGCAGGACGGCGAACTCGTCGGCGGTCTCTACGGCGTCTCGCTCGGGCTGAGCTTCTTCGGCGAATCGATGTTCGCCGATCGCCCCGACGCCTCGAAGGTCGCCTTCGTCGTCTTGGTGCGACAGCTCCACGCCTGGGGTTTCGATCTCATCGACTGCCAGGTGCACACCGATCACCTCGCGCGCTTCGGCGCGCGCGAATGGACGCGGCGGCGCTTCCTCGCCGCGCTGCAACGCTCGCTCGCAGCGCCCACGCGGCGCGGGCACTGGAAACTCGAAGTGCCCGAACCGCCCGCCTCCGATGCCGCGCGCTGAGACCCCGCGCGATCTGCTCGCGGTCGCCGATGCGCTGGTGCGCGCGCTGTCGAAGCTGCGCTTCGCGGCGCCGGTGACGAACGTCTACCAGCCGCTTCGCTACGCGCGCGCCCCGTTTCGCGAGTACACGCAGCGCTACGGGCGCGGACCGAAGGAAGTGGTGCTGGTCGGCATGAACCCGGGCCCGTTCGGGATGGCGCAGACCGGTGTGCCGTTCGGCGAAGTCGGGCTGGTGCGCGACTGGCTCGCGATCGACGCGCCGGTCGGCAAGCCGGATCGCGAACATCCGAAGCGGCCGGTCGAGGGCTTTGCCTGCACGCGAAGCGAGGTCTCGGGCCGGCGTCTGTGGGGCTTCGCGCGCGATCGCTTCGAGAAGCCCGAGCGATTCTTCGCGCGCTTCTTCGTCGCGAACTACTGCCCGCTGCTCTTCCTCGAAGCGAGCGGTCGCAACCGCACGCCCGACAAACTCCCCGCAGTGGAGCGGGCACCGCTCGAGCGCGCCTGCGATCGCGCGCTGCGCCAGACCATCCTGCTGCTACAGCCGCGCGTCGTGGTGGGCGTCGGCCACTTCGCCGAGGCGCGCGCGCGTCATGCGCTCGCGGGACTGGATCTCCAGATCGGCCGCATTCCGCACCCGAGCCCGGCGAGCCCCGCGGCGAACCGCGGCTGGGCGAAACAAGCGGAGCACGCTTTCGCGCAGCTAGGCGTCGACGCCTGAGAGGGCTTGCTGCTTGCGGGCGAGGATCAGCCGCTCGTAGCTGCGCGCGACGCAGAGTGTGAGCGCGTGAAGCGCCCCGAGCGCCGTCTCGGCGAGCCGCTGCGGGCCGGCGTCGGCGTAGAGCAGATTCACGACGCGACGGCGCACTGCGATCGGAAGCACCGCGATCTCGCGCACCTCGGCGCGACCGAGTGCGCGCAGCACGCGGACGTCGAGGGCACCCTGGGGCGGCGCACCGAGATACGGCTCGCCGCTGGTGGCGGTGTGCGCCAGCACGGAGTCGGCGTCGATCGGCACCAGCACGGCGCCGATGTGGTGTTCGAGTTCGCCGCCTGCGCCGAACAGGCCCATCACCATGCCGCGGTGAACGATGAGCAGTGCCGCGGCGGGAACGTGCAAACGCGCCAGCGCGATGGCGACGCGACCGGCGTCGTCGCGATCGGGCGCAGCGGCGAGCAGCGCTTCGAGCGACGCGGCGTCGCGCGGCAACTCGGTGGGCGCCGCATCGACGGGCTCGGGCTCCGCGCCCGAGGCCGGACCGCCCGCTGCCTGTTCGCGAGCCAGCACGAGTCGCTGGTGCAACTCGGCGAAGCTGGACTCGTCGATCAGGTCTTCCCCCTGGCCGAGCGCCTCGATGCCGAGCGCCTCGCGCAGGCGGACTTCTTCGGGGCGGTCGTCCGGCTCGACGGCAGCCTGTCGCCGCACCCGCTCGAGCTTCTTCGCGACGTTCACGAAGCGCACCGGCCGCGCGATCCCGAGGTGTCGCTCGAGCGCGTAGAGCAGGCGCAGCTCCGGGAGCACGTAGACCTGCACGTTGCGATTGGTGGCGCGCGTGAGCGTGCCGACGAGTCGCGCGTCGTCCGGGTCGAGCAGCGCGACGTGCAGCGAGCGGCCGTCGAGATGCAACGGAAGCACGCTGTGGCGCTCGGCCAGCTCGCACGGCACCAGCGCGATCGCCTTGGGATCGGGCGCCTCCACCCATTCCTTCGGCGGCAACGGGAAGCCGGACTTGGCGGACAGGCACTCGGCGATCTGGTCCAGATCGAGCACGCCCACTTCGACCAGGTTGGTGCCGAGGCGTCCGCCGTAGACGACCTGCGCCTGGAGCGCTTCGCCGAGCCGCTCGCGCGAGATCACGCCCCGTTTCACCAGGTACGCGCCGAGTCCGAACTCTCCCACCGCCACCTCCCGTCCCGTTTCCTCTTCGGAGCGCGTACGGGCGCGCTTGACTCGGACGGCGCGCAGGCCCCTACAGACGGATGCGGCGGTCTCAGAGCCCGAGCTGGGCGGCGATCCGTGCGCGATGCCAGAGCGGATCGCCGAACAGGAACTCGGCCGTCTTGGCCCGCCGGTAGTAGAGATGGCAGTCGAACTCCCAGGTGAAGCCGACGCCTCCATGAATTTGGACGTTCTCGGCGGCGGCGCGCAGGAAGGCGTCGTTGCAGGTGGCCTTCGCGACGCTCGCGGCTTCGGCGAGATCCGCGGCCGAGACTTCGGGCTGGGCCGCGACCCACCACGACCAGTAGGCCGCCGAGCGCGCCGACTCCAGCTCCAGCATCACTTCCGCCGTCTTGTGCTTGATCGCCTGGAACGAGCCGATCGGGCGGGCGAACTGGATGCGCGACTTGGCGTAGTCCACCGCCATCTCGAGACAGCGGGCGGTGGCGCCGACCGACTCGGCTGCGACCGCGATCGCCGCGAGATCGAGTGTGCGCGCGAGCGCGGGCCAGGCGGCGCCCGCGTCGCCGAGCAGCGTCGCGGGTGCATCGACCAGCTCGACTTCGGCGAGCTTGCGCGTGAGGTCGAGCGCGTCGGTCGGCTTCACGGTGACGCCCGCGGAGTCGGCGCGCACGGCGAGCAGCGAGACGCCCGCTTCGCCCAGCGAGCCGGCTTCGCGCGCAGCGACCAGCAGCAGATCCGCGTTCTGCGCGTCGAGCACCGCGATCTTGCGACCCGCGACGCGCCAGCCGTCGCCGTCGCGACGACAGGTCGCGGCGATGCCGTCCGCACCATGGCGGCCCGCGGCTTCGAGCAATGCGAGCGTCGCGATCGTCGCGCCGCTCGCCAGGCTGGGCAGCAGCTCGGCGCGCTGCGCGGGGGTGGCGGCGAGCTGGATCGCGTGCGCACCGACGACGGCGCTCGCGAGGAAGGGTCCACCGGCGAGGCGTCGCCCCATCTCTTCGAGCGCGATGCCGAGTTCGATGAAGCCGAAGCCCTGTCCGCCGTAGGCCTCGGGCAACGCAAGTCCGTGCAGCCCGAGTTCCTCCGCCATCTGCTTCCAGGTGCCGCGATCGAAACCCGCGGGCGTCTCGGCGAGCTTGCGCAGCTCCGCAGCCGACCAGCGTTCCTCGAGGAAGCGCCGCACCATGTCGCGAAACTCGTCCTGCTCGTCGCTGAACGCGAAATCCATGTGCGCCTCTCAGATGCTGCGCTCGCGACCTTCCCAATAGGGGTCGCGGAGCTTGCGCTTGTAGAGCTTGCCGTTGGGATCGCGCGGCATCTCGGCGATGAAATCGATCTTCTTCGGCGTCTTGTACTTGGCGAGACGGTCCTTGCACCAGTCGAGCAGTTCGCGCTCGAGTTCGGGGCCCGCCTTCACGCCCGCCGCCGGCTCGACGACCGCTCGCACCTCCTCGCCCCAATCTTCGTGCGGGATGCCGAACACCGCGACGTCGCCCACCTTGGGATGCGAGAGGAACTCGCTCTCGATCTCGGCGGGATAGATGTTGACGCCGCCCGAGATGATCATGTCGGTCTTGCGATCGCAGAGGAACAGGTAGCCGTCGGGATCGAGGTAGCCGACGTCGCCGACCGTGAAGAAGTTGTTGATGCGGTTCTTGCGCGTCTTGTCCTTGTCCTTGTAGTACTCGAAGTCGGCCGCGCCCAGTTTCATGTAGACCGTCCCGATCTGGCCGGGCGGGAGTTGGTTGCCGGCGTCGTCGTAGATGCGGATCTCGGCGCCGGCCCA